>JAZUCR010000844.1:0-3841 GCA_045639225.1 Victivallales bacterium | reverse complement strand
TGGAAAATCGCCCGCATCGGTGCGCTGAACCGGATTGCCGGCGGTCTGCAGGTGAGCGTGGACAACCCCGAGCAGCTGGCTTTGCTGGCGGAGCAGGGGACCGCGGAACATCCCGTTCATGTGCTGATCGATATCGATCCGGAAATGGGACGGACCGGGGTGCCGTTTGCCGATGCGCCGGCGTTCGCCCGTCTGATCGCGAAATATCCTTCGCTGGCGCTGGACGGCGTACAATGCTATGCCGGACATCTTCAGCATATTCCGAGTTTCAGCGAGCGGGCGGCGGAATGCACCCGGCTGATGCGCGGCGGCGCAGCCGTCTTTGCCGCCATCCGTCAGGAATTTCCCTCGTGCCGGATCTTCACCGGCGCGGGGACCGGCACTTCCCCCGCGGATGTGCAGATCCCCGAACTGACCGATATCCAGGTCGGCTCCTACTGCATGATGGATGCCGAATATCTGGGCGTCGAACACGGCGGACCGAATTATTTCCCCGCGCTGCGGATGATCTCTTCGGTAATCAGTTCGCATTATCCCGGCGAAGCCACGATCGACGCCGGAACCAAAGCTCTGTATGTGACGCCCGGCGCACCGCCGCGCGTGCTGGAAAACGGGACTCTTTCCGATACTTTCACTTACAGCTGGGATTTCGGCGATGAACACGGCCATCTCAAATATCCCGCGGAACGGACGCTGAAACCCGGCGACCGGGTCGAACTGATCGTTTCGCACTGCGATCCCACGGTCAATCTGTTCGATGAACTCTGGATCGTTCGCGGCGAAGAAGTGGTTGACCGCTGGCCGATCACGCTGCGCGGCTGCTGCAGATAAAAAATCGGCGGAGCCGGAAGCGAAGGGACCGGATTTCCTGCTCTGAGCTCTTGCAACTTGCAGCTTGCAACTTTTAACTCTATTTCATTCCATTCCGGCTTGCTTTTTGGTAAAAAGACAGTATATTGAAAGTCAGAAAGAAACGCTCAATCCATAGGAGATTTTTATCATGGGAAAAGAAATGATCGCCGCATTCGGAGAAGTCATGCTCCGTCTCGCCCCGGAAGGAAAAACCCGTTTTGCCCAGACGCTGCCTGGCTCTCTGCAGGCCACATTCGGCGGCGGCGAGGCCAATGTGTGTGCCTCGCTTTCCATGCTGGGCGCGAAAGCCCGTTATCTGACCGCCCTGCCGGAAAATCCGATCTCCGCGGCTTTTGCCACTGAACAGCGCGGATTCGGGACCGATGTCAGCAAGATCCTGTGGACCAAGACCGGCCGCATGGGTGTCTATTACGCCGAACACGGCGCCGCCCAGCGCGGTTCCAATGTAGTTTACGACCGGGCGCATTCGTCCATCGCGGAAGCGAAACCGCAGGATTATGATTTCGCCGCCATGCTGGAAGACTGCGGACATCTGCATGTGACCGGGATCACGCCCGCGTTGAGTGAAAACGCTTTTCTTTCCACGCTGGCGATCGTAGAGACGGCGGAGAAAATGGGCGTGAAGATCTCCTGCGACCTGAATTACCGCAAGAAACTCTGGAAATGGAAAGAAGGAACCGCGCAGAATGTCCTGGCCGGCGAATGCATGCAGCAGATCGTCAGCCACGCCGATATCATCATCGGCAATGAGGAAGACGCCGCGGATGTGTTCGGGATCCATGCCGAAAACACCTCGATCGAAAGCGGTAAGCTGAATATCGCCGGCTACGGCGATGTGGCGCGGAAACTCTCCAAACGGTTCCCGAAAGCTTCCTATGTGGCGATCACTCTGCGGGAAAGTTACTCCGCGGACCACAACAACTGGGGCGGCATGCTCTATGACTGCAAAGCGGACCAGACTTTCTTTGCCCCGTTGAATGCGAAAGGTGAATATGCCCCTTATGAGATCCGGAATATCGTGGACCGTTTCGGCGGCGGCGATTCCTTCTGCGCGGGCCTGATCTTCGCGCTGCGGGGCGGGGAATACAACAAGCCGGCCGATGCCATCGCGTTTGCCGTGGCGGCCAGCTGCCTGAAACACTCCATCCACGGAGATTACAATTATTCGACCAAAGCCGAGGTGGTTTCTCTGATGAAGGGCAATGCATCCGGCCGGGTGAAACGCTGAATACGATCCATGACTGACCGTCGGGAGGTGACCATGAAAAGTTTTGAAGATTATGCTGCGGAATGTTCGCTGGTGGCAATTTTGCGCGGAATCAAACCGGAGGATACCGAACCGATCTGCGATGCCCTGTATGACGGCGGCGTCCGTCTGCTGGAAATCACCCTGAACACCGCCAATGCGTTCGACTGTATCGACCGGGCGCTGAAGCATACTGCCGGACAGATGATGATCGGCGCCGGCACGGTGCTGACTCCGGACGAAGTGACGCAGGTGGCTCAGCACGGCGGCAAATTCATCATTTCACCGAATACCGATCCGGCCGTGATCCGGCGCACCAAGGAGCTGGGGCTGGTTTCCATTCCCGGGTTTTTCACTGCGACGGAGGCGTTTATCGCCATCCAGGCCGGTGCCGACTATCTGAAATGTTTTCCGTGCGGCCGGCTGGGACCCGGTTACATCAAGGATCTCAAAGCGGTGGTGCCGAAACCGATCCTCGCGGTCGGCGGAGTGGACAAGAACAATCTGCCGCAGTATTTCCCGTTGTGCGCGGGCGCCGGGATCGGCAGTGCTTTCTTCAAACCTGGCAAACCGCTCGACCAGATCCGGCAGGATACCCGGGAAATGGTCGAGATCTGGAAGAAGGCGGTCGGAAAATAAATCCGGCGGCCGGTCGGAAACGTTTTCATTCCGGAGCACGGACAGATTGAAAGAAAAATCCGTGTTTTCCTTTTTTGCGCTTGAAAAATCGTAAAACGGTGATAAAGTATCAAAGCTCAAGGTTGAATAGAAACTATGAGGAGAAGTAACGTGAAATCGGAATCTGAATTCGTGAATTATCTGGAAGCTGACTCAATCCTGATGCTGGAAGGTCACACCAAAAAAGAAGTGTTCGAAGAAATTATCACTTATGCCACTACCCGCTGCACCCTGGATGATATTCAGCTTCGTGAGGCGATTTGGAAACGTGAAAAAATGATGACTACCGGCTTGGAATACGGTTTGGCTCTGCCGCATATTCGCGTTGCAGGCTTTCCCGCTCCGCTGGTGATCGTCGGCCGCTGCAAGAATGAAATCCTCGATTACCGCACGCTGGACAATGCTCCGGTGCGTCTGATCGTTTTCCTGGCCGCCGATGAAAAAGATCAGGATGCCTACCTGAAGATCCTCGGCAGTATCTCCGTCAAACTGAAAGACAAAGCTCTGATGGCGGAAGTTCTGGCCGCAGCAGACAAGAATGAGATTTTCAGCATTTTGAAACGCTGAGTTCGAAGCATTTATTTTTCACTGCAGAAGATCCCGGAAGTCCTCCGGGATTTTTTGTTGCCGTATGACAGGACTGCCTTGGGGGTCAGCGGACGGTTTCGGCGATTTGTGCTTCGGAAATCGGTCCTTGACGCAGGATCTTCCAGGTGGAATCGGCAAAAATCCGGACCACGGTCGATGCCGGCGAATCGGGGGGCAGAGCGCCGCCGTCGACTGCCAGATCCACTTCGCCGTCAATGCTGTTAAGCGCATATTCCACGTTTCGCGCCGGTTCCTGTCCGGAATAATTCGCACTCGTGGATGCCAGCGCACCGCCGTATTCCTTCAGCAGTTCGCGGATGAACGGATGATCCGGGATCCGGAACCCGAAGGTGCCGCCGCTGCGTTCCGGCACGACCAGCGTGATCGGGCCCGGACAGAATTTCCGTGCGAGCCGGGCAGCGGTGTCCGGCAGGATCGCCTCCTGCGGCAGGAATC
>JAZUCR010000843.1:0-4415 GCA_045639225.1 Victivallales bacterium | reverse complement strand
GAGATCGACGACCTGTATGCCTACGTCGATATGTGTTTCAACAATAACAAGGCATCCCTGCGGAAATACCGCGCCGGGATGGTGAACGATGCCGCTCTGAACAACTGGACGGACGGCGTCAGAATCACCCGCGAACGCACGGAAAAACTTTCCGCCTGGCTGGATGAGATGCTGGGCCGGTATTTCCCTGCGGATCAGCTCGAAGAATTCAAGCAGGAGCGTTTCGAATCAATGCTCGAAACCAATGAGCAATGGGGAGAATTCCTCGCCGAAACCGCCCGGAAACCGCACTTTTCCGTGAACGGGACCGGCCCGAAATAAGCCAAGATCAGAATATTGTGGAGAAAACCGCACCATGAGCACAGCAGCAATGAAACTGGACTGGCAAGTGCTGTCCAGTCTGAAAAAAGTGTTTCCGGATTCGGAAATCGAAACCGCCCGGCCGGAAAAAACTCCGGTTTTCGCCGGAGCACGCGGCGAGACTATTGCAATTCAGATCGCATTCCGTTTCCCGCTGGGTGTTTACCTGAAACTGACAATGAAATCCGAACTGAAAAATATTCGGATGCGGGAAGTCTGTCTGGTGCCGTGCGAACTGCCGGGAGCGCACGACGATCCGGGGATTCTGCGCAGTGCTCCGGGCCTTTATCCCGATCCGCTGCGCGAACTGAACGGACCGCTGCGTCTGACGCCGAAAATCTGGCGCTCGGTCTGGTTTTCGGTTCCGCTAGCGGAAGATCTCCGGCCCGGCACCTACAAGCTGACCGTTCAGGCATCCAGCTGGCAGTATCCGGACGAACCGTGGAAAACGGAGGAGACTTTCGAGGCGGAGATCCCGGTCCGGATCCGTGTACACGCCGCCGTCCTGCCGAAACAGAAACTCATCCTGACCAACTGGTTTTATGCCGATTGTCTGGCCGAATATTATCATATTAAAGTCTGGAGTGCAAAATTCTGGCGGATTCTGGAAAACTATCTGCGCGACTACACCGCGCACGGACGGAACATGCTGCTGACGCCGCTGTGGACCGTGCCGCTGGACACGCGGATCGGCGGGGAACGGCCGACCGCGCAATTGCTGGAGATCGAATACATCAACGGAAAATATCATTTCGATTTTTCGAGGCTGAAACAGTGGATCGACCTGGCCCGCGAATGTGGAGTCGAATATTTCGAAATGTCCCATTTCTTCACCCAGTGGGGCGCGGAATTCACACCTAAGATCATTGTCGCAGTCAACGGCCGCAAGGTCAAGAAATTCGGCTGGAACGTCGCCGCCGATTCTCCCGAATATCAGGATTTTCTCCTGCAGCTGATGCCGCAGCTGCTCCGTTTCCTGAGAAAAGAAAAACTCGCCGGGAAATGCTATTTCCATTTCTCCGACGAACCGCGGGAAAAATCACTGGACAGTTACCGCCGCGCGACCTCGATTCTGAACCGGTATGTGAACAACGACGAATTCCCGGTGATCGACGCCCTCTCCTCGGTGAAATTCTTCCAGCAGGGGCTGATCAAACGGCCGGTGCCGTGGTTTGTCCGTATCGACGATTTCACCAACGAGAAACTGCCGGAAAGATGGTGTTATTTCGCGGGCGCCAATCCGGGTTATCCGGCGCGATCCTACGGTGCTCCGCTCTGCCGCTACCGCATCCTCGGCGTCCTGCTGTATCTTTACCGGATGGACGGCTTTCTGCACTGGGGACACAATTTCTGGTTTACGCAGTATTCGCGCCGGACGCAGCTCGATCCCTGGAAGGAGACGACCGCGGGCGGCTGTTTCGCCGGCGGACATATCTACAACGTCTATCCCGAGGCTGACGGACATCCCGCGGACGCGCTTCATTATGAAAGTTTCATGGAAGCGATGCAGGACTTGCGGCTGCTGCAGCTGCTTGAAACCCGGATCGGACGCGATGCGGTGGTCAAGCTGATCCATAAAGGTCTTGACTACGAGCTCAATATGGGCCGTTTCCCGCTCGATTCTGCCTATCTGGAAAATCTCCATGACGCCATTCTGAAAAAACTGGATTCCTTCGCGGAATAAACCTTTGCCCGGGGAGGAAAAAATGCCAAAGAAAACACTGTTGCAGGAACTCACGGAAAGCGGGGTGGATTTCGACACGCCGCCCGCCAGTTATTATTCCTGCGGACTCGAAGACCCCTGCCGGATCGAACCGGACAACATCATCGTTTTTTTCTCTCCGCTCCAGAAGATTCCGGTCTCGGAAAAATGGTATCATCAGCGGTATCAGATCAAATGCAACATCGGCACCTCCACCTTCCTCGGACTGGACGACATGCGCTTCCAGCTCCCGCCCCGGAGCGGGATCGTCATTTTTCCTTTCCAGGTCCACTATTTCGATTTGAACCGGCCGCGTCCGGAGCGTTTTTTCCTGACGATCACCTTCAACGACCGAGGGAACGGCCGTCAGTCGCTGCTGCCGCTGATGAACCGGCCCTTCCCGATCGGCAGTGAAGATTTTCCCCTGCTGAAAACCATCGTCTGCGCTTACCAGAAACATCCCGGCTATCAGCCCGAGGATGCGGTCAACGCCCTGCGGCTCTTCCTGAGCAGAAAACTCCGGCAATCTAAAAAAGCCGCACCCGTCGTGCCGTTCGACAGTCCGTTCATGGACGAACTTTTCAAGCTGGTCCGGGAAAATTTCGACCGTCCGCTCAGCATCAAAAATCTGGCCGAGATGCTGCATCTTTCCGAATCGCATCTCCGCCTGAAGATCCGGCGTCAGCTCAACGGCATTTCTCTCGGCAAATTTCTCCATCGGCTCCGCTGTCACCATGCCTGCGAACTCATTCAGCATACCGATTTGCCGATCCGCGAGGTGGCGGTCAAATGCGGTTATTCCGATATTTTCAGTTTCAGCCGCACCTTCAAGCGCGATATCGGTCTTTCCCCGTCCGCATTCCGCAGACAAACCAACGGTCCGAAGACAACTTGAAAACCCGGTTTTTCCTGCCCTCCACCGGCATACCGTTCCGCAATAATCGGTATTGTTAAATAAATAATCATTTTTAACCATTTCATTTTCAGCAAACCGGATTATAATATTTTCATGAAAACCAGAAAAAGGATCCTGTATCATGAAAATCAAGTTCGGTGTGATCGGCGTCAATCCCCAGCTTCGGGCCAATTTCATTTATGCCAATTTCCCCAGGGAAAAAGCGGAATTGACCGCGGTCTGCGACCACGATCCCGAGATGGTCGAGGTGTTCCGGAAAACCTACCCGGAATTGGCCGGAGTGAAAGTTTATTCCGATTATAAAGACCTGATCGAAGATGCCGAAGTTCAGGCGGTCTTCATCGCCGTCCGCGACCAGTATCATGAAGAGATGGCGGTCGCCGCGCTTGAAGCCGGCAAGGCGGTCTATCTGGAAAAACCCATGGCGATCACCATCGAAGGGTGCGACCATATTCTGGAAACCGCTTACCGCACCGGCAGCAAACTCATGGTCGGACACAACATGCGCTACATGGATTTCATCCTCAGGATGAAAGAGATCATCGACTCCGGCGTGATCGGCGAGATCCAGGCCGTCTGGTGCCGCCATTTCATCAGTTACGGCAGCTGTTATTTCCGGCACTGGTGTTCGGAACGGAAGAACTGCACGGGACTGCTGCTCCAGAAAGGGGCGCATGACATCGACATCATCCACTGGCTCGCCGGAGGCTATACCGAACGGGTTACGGCGATGGGACGTCTTTCGGTTTACAACCGCACGACGGACCGCCGGAAAGCCGATGAAAAACCCGACCGGAAAGTCTCATTCACGGACGGCTGCTGGCCGCCGCTCGAGCTCAAGGGACTCAGTCCGGTGATGGATGTGGAAGATCATTCCATGCTGCTGATGCAGCTTTCCAACGGCGTGCAGGCGTCCTACGAACAATGCATGTATGCGCCGGATGCCGAGCGCAATTACACGTTCATCGGCACCCGCGGCAGAGTGGAAAACATCGGCGATTACCATGGCGACCGCGAAATCCATGTGTGGACGCAGCGCGGTCTGCGGCGCAAGCCGGATATCGTCTATCATCTGAAAGATGTTTCCGGTACGCACGGCGGTTCGGATGCGGTCATTGCCAACGCCTTTTTCGACTTCCTGCTGGAAGATCGCACACCCTCGGTTTCCCCGGTGGCGGCGCGCAATGCCGTCGCGGCCGGCGTGATGGGCCATTACTCCATGCGCAATGGCAATGTCCCCGGCGTCATTCCGCCGCTCCGCAGGGAACTGATCGAATATTTCGAGAACGGGCAACATAAAAACAAGTAAAAGAAAGGACGACATCATGTTTAGAAAAAGCAAAACCTGTTCAGCCCGGGCTGGAAAAACTTCAGCCGGAACCAGAAAAACCATTCAGACTTTCACGCTCATAGAGCTCCTCGTGGTGATTGCGATCA
>JAZUCR010000842.1:0-2824 GCA_045639225.1 Victivallales bacterium | reverse complement strand
TTTTCCGTGCCGCCGACCCACATGGAAAGAATGTCGCTTCCCATTTTTGTGACCACCGGGACCTTGAGTTTATGTCCGAGATATTTGACGAACTCTGTTTTCCCTGTTCCGGGAGGTCCGGAAAGAAGCAGGTTCATGCGCGGTTTGTCCGGGTCATTCGTATTTCCCGCGAGATAGTTCCCCACTGCCGATTCGATTTCAGCAAGCGCGATATCCCCTTTGATATTCAGCCCGTCGAGCTGATAATCGGACATGATACCATTCTTTTTCTGAACGGACGACCGCATCAGCCGACAGTGCGGTTCCAGAATTCCTGCAATTTTCTCTTCCGGTGTTTTCCCGGAAATGGCGGAGTAATTCCGCAAGGCAAGTTCCACACCTCCCGCCGAAATGGTATAACGGGCGGCGAGATCGGCGATCACCTCGTCCGGCAGTTCGATCTGATGTTTTTGCGCCGAGTTTTTCCAGACAGCGGCTCGCTGTTCCGGGGAAAACGGCTTGAATTCGATGGAATAATCAAACCGTCTGCGGCTGGAGGGATCAAGCGCCTGAGCCGGAGTGTTGGCGATCCAGATGCAGGGAGTTTTCACGCTGTCCATGATTTGATTCAGCTCTCCTTTATCTCCATTCGTTCTGCGGAAGCCGAAGAAATTCATCTCCGCGCAATCCAGCAGTTTGTCCGCCTCGTCGATCACGATGACGGATTGATCCTTGTCCTGCTGAAGTTCGCACACCTGAATGGCTGTGAAACGGTTGCGGTCATTTCCGATGAAGTATGCCTGTCTGCCCAGCCGTTTCGCCAGAGACTGCGCGAATGAGGTTTTGCCTGTGCCCGGCGCTCCGTAAAAAAGAATGTGAAGACCGGTGGTCCGTGTCTTATCCGACAGCAGAGAGACAAGCAGTTCTCCCTGTTTTTCGCCGAGTTCGCCGAAATATTCCCACGGGAGGGCCGACTCATCCCTCTTTTGATAATAATGTTTGTAGAGCGGCGTGCTGTCCGCCCCGCTGAGAAACGGAAGCAGACAGCGGTTGAAATCCAAATCCTCGTCAATACATTCCAGCTTTCGCAGCCGTGACTCTTCACTGCTGATTTTATGCAGTTCCTCTTCGCCGATGCCGAGCAGACTGGCGAACCGGTTGAATTTCCCGTAGGAGAGATGCCCCCGAAGATCGTCGCAGGACCAGAACCCTTCCGCCAGACGGCTCAGCAGGAGAAGGTCGCATTCACGGTCGGAAAGTTTGAAGAAATCCTTCAATTCCTGAAATCGTTTGCCATCCGGCGCGGGATCGTCTCTCAACGAGCTTTCCAGCATCAGCAGTTCCGCCATCAGATGTTCGGACAGCGCGGCTCGGAACTTCTGATTGGAGGCGGGGTGTTCCCAAAGTTTGAAAAGGATCGTTTCCGGATTTTCCCGTTCGAGACAGAGTTTTTCACCTTTTTCCAAATTCATAATCTTGCGCCGGACGGCGGGAGTTGCGGACGCATTGAAAATATCCCGAAGCATATTCGGAGTGAGACGGTCGGAAACCGGCTTGAAAAAATCATCGTCATTTAGGTGTCCCAGATGCAGAGAGAGAAAATTCCGCACAAAACGAAACGTCGATGCGACAAGAAATCTGCGACTGTAATCAAGCGCCCGGTTGTTCAAAAGCATTTTTCTGTACCTCGTGGAATATCGAATCATTTTTGCCTCCTTCGTATGTTCATGACTTATTATACATAGATTGGGTGGACAAATGGCGTCTATGCGCGAGCCGCTTCTGAGTTTTTACTTCACCGTGAACAATCATATATCAAGTCCTTTATAATTTGCATACGCAAGATAAACGCACATCTCTTCGAATTTTTCATCATCAGGATCATCGTCAGAAGGTTCGTCGATTTGTCTTTTTTCAATCATTTCAGCAACTCTGTTCCAATTGAAGTTATCTCCGGCAATAGAAGCAATGTGCGGAACCGTTTTTTTGATGTCTTCGATCAATTCTTCTCTGGTCATCATGCCTCCGTGGAAACAGGTTTTGGGGGTCTGGGATGTTTTCTGTACAGATGCCCGATCCGCGCGGCGAAACTGCGGCGGACCTTTTTGTCGAGGATCTGGTCTGACCCGAACCCGAACTCGAATGCGTAGTCCGCCAGCGCCGCCCCGATCAATTCGCCCGGCATGAACATTCCCGCCAGATCGCAATCGATTTTCATGCCGAGGACGCGTTCCCATGAAGGGCCGGTACAGAGCGGACCGGAAAACGGGCAGGCATCCGCCCCGTAATAGGAACATTCCAGCCACACCTGGTGATCAACATCATCCATGATCGGGCGGAAAACCAGTTCCGCGTCGGCACTTTTGTAGATCAGTTGAAATTCATCGCGTTCCACATCGGCGGTCAACGGAGCAAGGCGTTTCATGGCATCGTAAACCAGCTCCGCGAACATGATCTCGTACTCGAACCCCCAATCGTCGAAAAAACAGCGGGCGCGGTAGGAATTGCGGACGTCTTCCCATTCCGTGAGGTGCAGGAGTCGGTGAAAGTTCCATTTTTCTCCCGGCTTTCCCCACTGCCGGACGCGGCCGCCCTTTTGCGCGTACTTCCACGCCAAATCTTTCTCCTGCAGCGCGACCGCCAGTCCGAGCATGGCATCCCAGTGTTTTGCGAAACGCATACAGGGCTCCATTTTCTGCAGTTCGTTGATAAACTCCGCCCGCTTTTGCACCTCATAGGAGTATGGGAAGTGATACCACGCATCGTGCAGCCAGTGTCCCGGCTTCCGTTTTTCATCGAAGTCCTTGAAAACACCCCAGTCCAGCACCTGATGCGCAGTCGTCAG
>JAZUCR010000841.1:0-14735 GCA_045639225.1 Victivallales bacterium | reverse complement strand
CGCATTCAGTGCGGGAAGAAGCATTCCTGCCAGTATTGCGATGATCGCTATCACAACGAGGAGTTCGATAAGCGTAAAAGCTTTATAGCCAGGCTTTTTCATTGTCCAGACTCCTGACTTCGCAGTTCCCTGTTGTTCACTTCTTCGTGCAAAAATGTTGTTTCCCATTTTTTCTCCTCCAGAAAGGTCAAGCCTCTCTTTTATTTTTTATTTTTGGTCTTGCCGATTCTCTTTTCCTGTTTGTCTTGAAACACTTTGCTAAGCATCCATTTGGATTCCGGTTCGGGTTTCCGCAGAACCCACTTGCCATTGGTGAAATCCGGAAACGGAACAGGCATTCCGCCCATTGCAACAGATTCCTCGGATAGGCATGTAATACTCATCCATGTGGCCAAATCGTAAACATCGATAGGCGGTTCTGTTTCTGTTGCAACGGAATGTAAGAATGCCTTTATGCACATCTCGTCAATTCCATCGTGCCCGCCTTTGAACTGACCATCCCACCCCTTCCAAAGCGGATGGTCGTATTTCTTATATAATTCATCGATTTTATGCCATTTGCGTTCAATATAGTCAAAACCTTTGGGATCGTGTTTTTTAACTCCATGCATTTTTTCGATATATATGCCATTGGACTCTTCCCAGATTCCGCCGGTTCCCTCAACCCGAAAATGAAGAGAATAGGGACGCGGCAATGAAATATTATGCACCAGCGTAACGGTTTCTCCGTTGGCGCACTTGATCACGGATGTCACTACATCTCCTTTATTGAATTTCCGGATCGAACCGGAACCTTTGTAATTATGCTCCGCGGCATAAGCATCAAAGCCGCGAGCTTTGCTTGCCGTTGACGTAATAGTTAAGAAACGATTGCCCCGGTTGATGTCCAGAATTTTCGCAACCGGACCGATCCCGTGCGTCGGATAGAGGTCCCCGTTTCGTTTCGCATTATGCCAAGTCCGGTCTAATTGCTCAGCCATAACTGCAATCATTCCGATGTAATGCTCATAACCGCATTCACAGTAGATCAATTCACCCAAAAGTCCCTTTCTTGCAAGATTCATGGTCAGCAATACATTTCGGTCATAACAGCAATTTTCCAGCAGCATGCAGGGAATTCCGGTTTCTTCGGAAGTATGGACTGTTTGCCAAAGAATATCCAGTGAAGGTGCGCCAGCTACTTCAACTGCAACTCTTTTTCCTGCTTTCATTGCTTCGATAGCTATAGGCAAATGATCGTTCCAAGAAGTGGGGGATATGATGCAGTTTACATTCGGATCTGCCAGCAATTCGTGAT
Source organism: Victivallales bacterium (assembly GCA_045639225.1). GTDB lineage: Bacteria > Verrucomicrobiota > Lentisphaeria > Victivallales > UBA1829 > SIG94. Next base: position 13,438 of record JAZUCR010000841.1, on the reverse strand, counting down.
AATCCAAATAGGTTCGGGGCTTTTTCATCCCGGCATCACGAAACATTTTCAATTTCTCGTCAAGTCTGTCCTGGCGAAGATCGCAAATGGCTGTGACTTCGCAATCCGGACTGTTGTTTGCACACTCTATCAATGCCCAGGAACGTCCGCCAACTCCGATGACGCCCAATTTCGCTTTTTTGGTCATTATATTCCTCTCTGAAACCATTCTTTCTATGTTTTATGCCTAATTTACTGCAATATATGCGGTTTGTCAACCTGAATTTCTGTCAAATAATATGCCTTTTCTGCCAAAGTTTTGATTTTTGACAGGATACAGCAAGATGACTGTTGTCGTTGCTGTTTTCCAATCTCCTGCTGAACGGTCTGGACTGAGAGCTTGAGTTTATTTTTTCCTTTTTTTTGTATGAGAAACGCACGGCAATCAAAATCTCCGAGAAGTTCAAACTGCAATCCGACTTGCGCCAATGATCTTCCAGTGCGGTCCGGATAATCCGTGACATTCGCCGAGCAGCCTTCCGTGCCGGGATGCCCGCCGAAACATTCGATCGAATAGACTGTATTTTCCTCAAGAGCCGGAATACGGTAAGGCGGGATCCGGTCGGCAAACTGCTGAGAACCGCCCAGAACTATTACCACTGCCTGAGATTTGTCCGGCAGGACATATTCATAAACTGCAAAGCTGTTTTCACGGATCGATGCCAGCCGATACAGTTCGCCTTGATGCAGGACAGGACGCAGTTTTTTGTAGAGCGCAACATAGTCGGCGATCTCTTTCAACTCCACATCCGTACATTTTACCAATGACTTGCCGCAAGCCAGCGAGCCGAGAAAGCCGCAGTATGCTTGAAACTTCATCGGAGCGTGTCTGTTGTTTACTCCGCACGTGGAGTCGCTGATATGGCAGGCTCCGCCGGCCATTCTCGGCAGATTCAGGTAGGTAAAGCCTTCATGAAGCCGAACCATATCCAGTGGGTCTTGATTGTCGCTGCGGTTGATTCTGCCAAACGCCCTGGTCATCTGCAGAGAGACACGCGCCGCACCGGAGGCGCAGTTTTCCATCAGCAGATCGGGAAAATCTCTGGAAAGGGTTTGGAAAATCCAATCCAGATTTCGTGCGTAATCAATCCACAAACGAGGTGAACTGCCGGGACTGCTGAAATAACGGTTCATGTCTAATTTCAGATAGCTTATTCCTGTAGACGCAACCAAGTCATGGAGCGAATGGTAAAGATATTCTGCGACCTCACTGTTCGCAAGATCCAGTATAGCAAAATAACGGTTGATGTCGCTTCGGAATTTGATGTCCGGTTCACAACCGGGATAACGCATCGCCCATTCCGGATGAGCCTTATAAAGATCGCTGGCCGTTTCAAAAGATTCCGGCTCGATCCATAATCCGAATTTCATTCCCAATTCGGCAACTGCACCAATGACCGGTTTGAGTCCGCGAGGGAACTTGACCGGATCGGGATACCAGTCGCCGAGCGCGTGCTGCCATCCGTCATCGATCACAAAAAGTTCCGACCCGATCTCCGCCGCTTTTTTTGCCGTGGCGATCACATTTTCCTCATTAACGTTGACTTCCAGACTGCCCCAGGTGTTGGTCAGCATCGGGAGTTCCTTCCCGGCGATTCCGGGCGGCAGCAGCTCCTGTTCCTGATATCGGTGAAAGATCCGGCTCATGCCGCTGAATCCCTCGCGGGTGAATCCTCCGAGGAACGCCGGAGTTTCGAACCGTTCGCCGGGTGCCAGTTCGATGGAGCTGTCGAACGGGTTGATTCCGCCAAGCACAGCTGTATGGTCGTAGCCGTCGCGTTCTATTACGATCCTCCAATTCCCGCTCCAGAGAATCGTGCCGAAAAACACTTCTCCGGACAATTCATCGGCCCGGCCGTTGTCCAGAGCGAAAAACGGTGCGTGATAGGGGCCGGACAATCCGGTGCGGCTTTCCAGAATCATCTGTCCCTGATTGACCGGCTGTCGACTGATGGAGCTTTCGCGTCCCCAGCGTCCGTGAAGCTCGGTCAAACGCCAGTCGATGACATTTGCCGGCATCTGCCATGCCGCCGAGAAGAACTGTTCCAGCCGGATCGGCTCTTTTCCTGCATTTGTCAGGACAGCGAACCGTTCGAGAAGCTCATCGTGAAAACGGTAATGCAGTTCGATTTCCAGCGGATGCGCCGAATCGCGAAAGAACAGGATCAGCTCGTTTTCACTGATTTCATCGTGTTGGAATTCCGGAAAGGTCGCGCGAACACCATCTTCGTAAGATGCCTTCATAGCCGGTTCATCGAAGAATTTTCCACCGAACGCTGGATATTCCTGACAGAAGAGCACGGAGCGGTCGGTCGGACAGTGGCGATAACACTGGCGGAGCCGGATGGACGTCATTTCCTCCGGGCTGTTCAGAGGTGCCCCCCAATAGAGATTTATCGCATGAGTTTGTGTCACCTCAAGGCCATAGCTCATTGTCTGATTGGTCAGGAGATACCGTTTCTCCGTTTTCTGGATCATGATTTCATTCTTCCTGATAAAATTTTACTGCATTTTTTTCGTAGCAGTTCCAGTTGTTCTCTTCTCTGTATTAGAAACCGCTCTTTCTATGTTTTATGCCTAATTTACCGCAATATATATGGTTCGTCAACCTGATTTTCTGTCAAAAAACATGCCTTCTCTGCCAAATTTTTGATTTATGACAGGACACAGCAAGAGGTCTGTTGTCGTTACTGTTGTCCAATCTCCTGCTGACCGGACTGGACTGCAAGCTTAGGAAGCACGGACATAAATTCTGCCAATGCGCAGGAATGTGCGTTCTTTCTGTATCCGGCAGTTTTTTGCCGATTCTGTCTTTTTCCTCTTGAAAAGAAAAAGAACCATGCTAATGTATTGAAGTCGTTATGCGGGAAGTTCATTTTATTCCTTCTGCATCAAAGAAACCGGACTTTGGGGGTAGAGGCAAAGACAAGATGAAAAATTATTATATTGAGTTGGATGATTTACCCAGACGTCTGACCTGGCCTGTCCCACTTTCCGGGTTGTGCTTTTATGAAGATGCCATTGGAACATACGATGGAATCAGACCGGATAATATTGAATTTGCAATTCGAATGAAGTCTGATGATCAACTTGCGGTGGATATTCAGAACGGAATACTCACGGAGATACACTTCCCGCATGTTATGATAAAGCTGCCAAAAAGCAGTTTTACGACCAATCGGTTCAGTCCCCGCCGAGCAGTCTCACTGATTTACGCTTCGCGCCACCTGGACATTTTCCTGAACGACGGTATCATAAGAGCACCTTATTGCTGGGAACTGGGAGATTTGCAATTCACGGAGTTCTTGCTGAAGAAAATGAACAGTCTGGTCAGCAAAGTCTATTTGCCAGGCATTGTGGATCAGCTGGATGCTCTTGCCTGGTCAATGCTCCATGAAATAGTTGTCATGTGCAAGCTTCCCCGCGGCGATCATGATTCTCCCCGTTTGAAAATCCAGCATATAGCTTCTTTTTTCAGACAGCATTATTCGGAAAAAATCGAATTGGATAAATTGTTGCGGAAATATGGACTGTCCCAGCGGACGTTCTACCGTTACTGGTCAGAACAGTTCCAGCAAACTCCGAAACAGTTTCAACTGATGCTGCGTATTCAGGAAGCGCAGCATCTTCTCTCTTTTTCCGACTCGGTTCAGGAAATTGCCAATCGTGTCGGATTTACTGATGTATCTGCTTTTATCCAGCTTTACCGGCAGCATTATGGCGTCACACCTGGCCATATTTGCAAAAAAAATGCAACGGCTGATGAAATGAAGGCATAAGCCTTTTCCAATGCGGCCGTATTGTTGAAATGTACCCCCTGCGAGCTGTACGCTATAGGTAATTTCGGAAAAATCCGGGATTCTGAAAATTTATTTTGGCTCCGGCTTCCAGGACGGAGGCAGTGAGTCGTCTGCTCCGAACAGCGCCGGAAGGCCTCTTTTCGGGCCTTCCCAGCCCGATTTGGCAGAATCCCGTCTGGTGACCGGGGTAAGTGGCGTTGCGCCGGGAGCGGCTCCATAATCAGCCTTGCGGAGAAAGAAAGGATGCCGACTTTTCCCGGTCGGCAGGCGGGATCCGATGTGTGCGGTGTGCGTCGTGGTAGGCGGCGTATACATTGCCGCGAGTTTGCTGAAAATCCAGCGGGTTATTGCAAAATACTCCGGACTTTTTGGGGATGATGGCAATCTGCTGGTCTGTGCCTTATCGACGGCGAGCGATCAAGTCCTTGGTTCCTGGCCGCTGGCACATTAAATGGCACATTAAATGGCACAATAAATGGCACAATAAATGGCACGATAAAAATTACATTTTGATGATTATCTGTCCCCGGACTTATAGGCTTGAAATCATTCGATCCGCAGGAACTTCTTCTGCTCTTCCCAATCCGCAGGAAGCCCAGATTTTAAGAAATTGAGCGTGATATGGCTTGGCAGTGCCCCGATGATCGCCAGGTGTATGATTTCAGGTGAGAGCCGTGCCAGCTGAAGCATGTGGGATACTGCCGACCTGTCTTTCCTCAGATGCTTTGCCAGTTCAGCCAAATTCTTGAACAACCCGTCATCCAGCCATTGCTGCCAGAGAATGCCGTTGGCTATTGCTATCAGCATCGGAAGGTGCCCCTGAACTGTTTTCACATTTTCGGCGAAGGTTATAATCCTGCCTTGAATCGTTCTGCGAAATTCAATCGGGACAATGACCCGGACATTGCCGTTCGGCATGACTTCACTGATGTTCATTTGTAACTCCTTCAATCAGGGCTTGTATACCCGCGGTTTTTATTTCATAGATTATCTGATCCTCTTTCAGAACTATTTTTTCAAAAAGTTCCGTATAGAGGCGGTTCAATTCCTGAACACTGGCTTCATTCCAGAATTCATCGGAGAAATATTTTCGTATTTCCTGAATGGTCAGGCCGGTTTTTGCGGAGACTTTTTCCAGGAAGAACGGGGAGTCGAAAATTTTCCGGGCCTGTTCCTTGACCGTATCTTCGATGGTGGCGAACCCGACCTTTCCGACCGGGCAGCATTTTTTGTCCCGCCTGGTGTCTTTGTGGCAGTAATAGTAATAATACCGCTTTTTCCCCCTGGTAGTGAAAACCGGTTTCATAGAGCATCCGCAGTGACCGCACCGCAGGATTCCTTTCAGCGGAACGGTCAGTTCTGCAATACCCCTCGAATGGTCGTAAGGAACTTGGGAGGAGGTGATTTCCCGAACCCGTTCCCACACACTTCTGCTGATGATTCCGTCATGCTCGCCTTTGAAGACGTTCCCCTGAAACAGCACATCTCCGACATAGACATAGTTGGAAAGAATTCGATATATATATCCCGTGTTCCACGGGTTTCCCGTGCGCGGTGTGATTCCGTCCCGATTCAGTTCATAGGCGATCTGTTTCGGCGACTGAATCTCGATGAAGCGTTTGAAGATGCGTTTGACCACAAGGGCTTCTTCCGGGTGAGTATAGAGTTTCTTTTCCTTGACATAGAACCCGTAAGGGACACAGCCGCCCATCCACATTCCCCGTTTTCTGCTCGCCGCCATCTTGTCCCGTGTCCGCTCGGCAATAACCAGCCGTTCGTATTCACTGAATGACATCAGGATGTTGAGCATCATTTTTCCAGCCGAAGTGCTGGTGTCGATCTGCTGAGTGACGGAGCAGAACGATACCTGATATTGCTCGAAGAATTTCTGAAGCTCCCCGAAGTCCAGCAACGACCTCGACAACCGGTCCAGACGGTAGACGACTATCATGTCGATTTTGCCAGCCATGATGTCTTCTTTCAGTCGCTGGAGAGCAGGTCTTTCCAAATTCCCTCCGGAGAAGCCGTAATCATCGTAATGTTCCGGCAGACAGATCCAGCCATTGCTTTTCTGACTGGCAATGTAATTTTCGGCTGCCTCCCGCTGGGCGTCGATGCTGTTGAATTCCATTTCCTGAGATCGGCTGGCGGCGGACCAGCTGTCATCTGCTCATTCAGGATGACGCTTTCCGGAATCATCTGCTCCGTTCCGCCCGGAAGTTCAACCCGAACATCGCGGTTCTTGGCGAGGCGTATTACGGGCAGACCGCCCACAGCAACCTGCGGACCCATTATGTCTCCTACAATGTTCCGGAGAATGCCTCCGGGGTTCTCCTCTTCGGAATCGGATACAAAGGCGTCGCGCTTGAAATCGCAATGACCGGGATGTTCCCCGCGGTCAAGGACATGCCGAGAATCGGACTTGCCATCGGTGAAAAACCTTATTTCGACACACACAATGACACGGGAAAAACGTTCGCGCAGAATCTCGCGGTCAAGCAGCGGATCGAACGGAGATTCCGGGCCGGCGGCTGTGTCGGGACCATGACCATCCGGGGCGACGGTTCGGACGGAATCTACGATAAGCGTTTCACGGAAAATCTTGCCGTCAAATATGGAAAGGAGGAAACCATGCCCTGAAATTGAAATTCCAACTCACCCCTAACACCAAAAAAACAAAAGGAAAACATCCTCATGAAAAAAAGTATTGTCGCATTTGTGTTCGCCGCGCTTTGCATCAGCGCATTCGCCGACTATTCCTTTCCTGGCTGGAAATGTAAAGATCCGGCCAAGTTCACCGCATCCATCGCGGAGGCGAAAACTCTGTATCATAAAAGCCGCGACACGGTGCTTCTGCGGATGCTCCAGAAACCGGTCGATAATTTCACGGATTTCTGCTCCCTCGTTGATACTACCGTCGATTCCTTCAATGATCCGGACAACGCCGCAGAGATCAAAATCGGTCTGAAAAAACAGATTCCCTTCTGCCAGCGGATTTGGCTCGCTGACGCCTGGAAATTCTGTCAGGCGAATCCGTCGATTTACGATTATTATTACGTCTCCCATGTCGCCAATCAAATCGGGATGTCCGACGCGCAAGTTTACGCCTGGCTTATCGACCATGTTCTCCGGATGAAGATCTGCTTTCCTGATATCGTTTCCCCGGCCATCGACCGGATCATCGATGTCGGACCGACTCTTTCCGGCGTGGACGTCAAAGGCGATTTGCAGAAACTCAACCGGAAATTCAGCCGCTTCCTGCTCAAAGACAAAGCAAAGTGGGAACCGGTCATCGCCAAGATCAGAACGACCCTCGAAACCTACTGACAAATAACCAATGCGGCAGGTCGATTTTTCGACTTGCCGCGGAAAGGATTCTCTCATGAACAAAATCTTCTGTCTCATCCTCGCCGCCGTTCTTGCCGCGCCCGCTTACGCCGCGTATTACACACCGGATCAGATCAAGGCTCTGCAGGATAAACTTGCCGCCGCCACCAAAGACTACCAGAAAGTCGATCTCGAAGCCCGGATCGCCGTTTTCGGGATGGATAATCCAGCTTCTTTCGATGTGATTATTGCGGCGATCAAACCGATTTGCGCCAAATATTCCATGCCGGAAATCAAGGCCAGGGAAAAAGCCTGCCAGATAGCGTGTTTCCACTTCAACCGGAAATTTGTCGCCGATGCCTACAAAATCGCGCTTGAGGATAAAACCATTTGGATCTGGCGCTTGATCTTCAACCACAAAAAACAGCTCGGAGTGACCGACCAGGCGGCATTCGATCTGCTGGCTCAGACCGTTACTGATCGCATCGAAAAGGACCCGCAAAATATTCAGAAAATTCTGAACTATATGCTGAGCATCGCGCCGAATTGCGATCCCGCCGCCGTGAAAAGCACCCTGCAGAAAATGAACCGGCTGCTGACCCCGTATCTGCTCAAAAACAAAGCCCGGTGGGAACCGGCTATCGCGCTGATCCGTACCTCGCTTGAAACCTATTGACAACCAGCCAGTGCCGCCCTCCGGGGCGGTGCGGCATCTGAAGGAGGGCTATGAACAGACTCAAAGAACTCAAACTGCTGAAGGAGAAAGCGGAGACCCTTCAGCTGGAAAACCGGGAAATCCTCCGCAAATACACCCTGACGGAACTGTCCGCCATCTACAACGGCATCGGGCCCGACTCCTTTCCCACGTGGCTGAGGGACTGCATCTCGGCGCTGCATCCCAGCCTCGCCGTGGTCGCGCTGATCCACGACGTCGAATGGCACGAGTCGGACAAGACCCGGAAGACATTCGACGAATCCAACGCCCGTTTCAAACGGAACGGCTACAAGGTCGCCGAAGCGGAATTCGGCTGGTACAACCCGCGCCGTTACATCGTGATGAATCAGGCCCGGCGATTCGGCAACATCTGTCAGCTCTTCGGCTGGATCGCGTGGATGACCGACTGCGTCTGTGCCGTCTGCAAAAAACGCCGGGAAAAAGAAGTGGAGGAGGCAAAAGAGAATGCGTAAAATCATGCTCGGCCTCGCGGCTGTGTGCATTGCCATGCTGCTCACGTCGTGCGGACACAATTCTTTTCAATACGGCGACGGCGTGGGTTTCGACTTCGGCGTGAATCCGGAGAACTGGACCGCCTCGCTGACCCTGCGGTATGGTAAAATTCTTACCGCTGTGACCCGCGACAACGTGGAGATCGAACTCTCCGGGAATGCCAATGCGGACGGTCCTGCCGGAATGGAAACGACCGCCAAGACCAAGATCGGAACTGACGGCAATCTCAAAATCCGAGTCGGCCGCCAGATCAACGGCGCGGCTGTGGATCTCGTCAAAGCCGGGGCCAGCGCCGACAAAGTCGTTGAGTCGCTAACCGAAACACCCAAAGAAAAATAACTGAAGATCTGCCTTCTGCCGCACTCCGGCAGGAGGATCAAGTCAATTCAGTTTCCGAAGGATTTCGAGAAATTTAGCGGGAGAAACCACAAATGGTTTTACGGGGAAATGCTTCAAGTTACCTGTAACCAGATAAGTTTCATCTGCCCCGCTTGACAGGGTGACTGCGTAGAATGGGATATCCTTCATGTCCGGCAATACAGCATCAACCGGGTTCGGTTCAAGCAGAATTCCTTTTTGGAGCAATTCATTGAGGAAGCAGTCAACCGTAACAGCATCAAAATGGAACTTGTCCCGATGGAGGACATCGGAATACTCTTCCAGGATTTCTTTGCTGAAAACAGGCACGACAATCCCGCCGAATATTTTTTCGACAATGACAACAGGTGCGGAGTCGGCACGTTTCGCGAATAAAGCCGAAACCAGAACATTGGTGTCGATTACGGCATGAATGTTCATTTGCCAGCTCTGCTTTTTGCAATTTCACGATTGATCTCGCGGAGCGAAAGATCCTGCAGCCCATTTGCCGCAGCCTGCTGTCGCAGACTTTGAAACGCTCGAATTCCAGCATCGGAAGAAGCTGAAATCTCAAAGGGAATCCGCCGTTCCCGGACTACTGCGCGGGCAAAAATGTTGATTGCCACGGATGTGTTCATTCCGAATTGCGCGCAAAGTTCATCCAGTTCATTTTTCAGTTTCTCGTCCATTCGGACGCTGAATGTTGCCATTGCCATATTGCACCTCCTGTGTTTGATTTCGCACCTAATATAACACAAGAGACTGCAAATGTCAAGTGAAAAATCTTTTAATCAAGAATAAATCCAAGCCCCGAAACGGGGAAAGTCAAACCCAAACGAAAGGAAAGTCTCATGACTACCAAAAAACAGAAACTCGCCATCGCCATCTCCATCCTCGCAGCCTTCGGTCTCGGCATCGCCGCCTCCACCGGATGCGCCTATTTCACCCAAGAGAAGGTTGCCGGGACCGCCAGCACCGTTCTGGAAATTGCCTACATCGCAGGCGGAGCCAGCATGGTCGGGCAGAAAATCGACCAGATGGTGGCAGACGGCAAGATCACCGCGGAACAGGCAGCGCTGCTCAAGGCAGCCGCGCAGAAATCCTACGATGAACTTCAGAAAAAACTGAAGGAACTTTCCGTGGCGGACGTCGAAGTCACCGTAACCAAGTAAAATGCCAGCCCGGCAGCCGCGCACAAACGCCCGCTGTCGGGCTTAACTTTTTATGCGCGATCAGGCCATACCTGCCGCCCCCGGCATAATCGGCCAGCGGGCCGTTTCCGGCCGCCTGTTGGCATATTTCATATCGGGATGCCAGGAGGTGAGCCTCATAATATTTTCCGCATATTTCGCAGATTTTTCTGAAAAAGCATTTGCTATTACCGGTGTTCATGCTGCCGGAAGATTTATCGAAAAAAGTCGGATTCCGGACTTGACTTTCTGCATATTGCGCTATTTCCAAAAGTCAAGCCGCAACACGCACAAATACCTGAAAAATAAACGATTTATTATCGCGATTCTTTTCATAAAACACTGGATAACCGAGACACTGGCGGCATATTACGCAACGTGATCGGCGGCGGTTCGGAACCGCTCCGGAAACCGGAAATGACAACTTGACGGAGAACGAAAATGGCATCACAGAAAAAAATCAGAAAACTGAAAAACTCCCGCTGCTCCAAATCGGCGCTGAAAGAAAAGGAATGCAAACTGAAACGCGCACTCTTCTTCACCTCCAGCGCACGTCGGCAGAACAACAAAATTTCGGAAACGGAGGATTGAAATGGAGAACAACTGCTTTGTGGGAATCCAGATCGTCACCTTCAGTGCCGCGGATGGCGAGCGTCTGTATGACTGCCTGAAAGCGGAAAAGGCGGCGGCAAAAGATTCCGGGGTGCTCATCGGCTGCCAGCACCGATATCTGTTCGGCGCGGAGATTTTCCGTGACCGCGACACCCTCGTGATATTCGGCTGGGTCAAACAGTCGTTCACGGACGAGGAAGTCAAATCCTTTATCGCCTGGCTGAAGACGCGGGCCGGATGCCGGGAGTTCCGCATGAATTACAACGCGCCGGTATCCCACCTCTACGGCGATTACACCTACGCCGGGAACGTTCTGATCAAATGCGATCTGCCGGAAATCAACTACCCGGCAGACGATGGCGACCGGGATTTCGGAATCACCCTTGAAAGCGAGCTCAAAAAATACGGGGTGGCGCGCGAAATCCCGATGTCGTAAAAAGCAAATGCAAAACGGCCTCCCGCGCGGAGGCCCGAAAAAAGCATAATTCTTCGATCTTTATTCGAATCCCGATTTGCTTTTCTCCGTACCCATGCTCGACGGAAAAATTCCGATCCGGGACTTGACTTCCGGCATATCATCGTATTTCGGAATAGCAAGTCAAAAAGTCATAAATTATTGAAAATAAAAGGGTTTATTAACGCTATTTCTTTCATAAATCATTGGATTAACCGGAAACAAGCGGCATATTGAGCAGTGTAATCGGGGGCGGTGCGAGCCGCCCCGGAAGCGCCGAAAAGAAACGCCAACAAAGGAGGCAAACATGAAAGAGACCGGAAGCAAAATACCGGCAGGGTTCTGGGCCACCCCGGAAGGTTGCACACTCAACGTCGTAATGCACATCAGCGCCTGGGATGGGCTGGACTGCCTGAACGATCAGATCGAAGCCCTTGCGAAAGCTGCCGAGGCAACCGCAGATCCGGCGATCAAGGCCGAACTCAAAAAGGCCAGGGCGAAGGTGGTCGCCGCACGGGCCGCCTGCCGCAAAGCGATGTCGATCCTGAAAGACAGCACATTCTAACTTGAAACCGGGGCGGCGCCGCCGCCCCAAAACAACGGAGGTCAATATGGATATGGAAAACACCTACTGGAACAGCAACGGGAAACATCAGAAAGAGTATGAAGCCCTGTGGGAACGGCTGGTTCCCGTCGAAGGCAAGGCGGTCACCAAGGCCGGAGAACCTCTCCGGGCAGTCTCCCGGCTCTACTACCGGTGGTACAACGACGGCGACCGCATCCAGCCGATCATGGAGGAATGGATGGCGGATTCGAGCGCGGTACAGGGATTCAACTACCTCTACCAGTTCCGCGACCCGGTTACCAAGTTCAGCACGAAGCCGCTGATGGAAACCATCGTCGGGGCCACCACCGAGGCGGACTACGAGGAAGCCCTGGAACAGGCAGTCGATGCCATCATCGAATGGGCTGTCAATCAGCCGGACACCCCGAACGAGGACGACTTCCTCGACAAAAAATACGACGGTGCCTACGAGTTCGACATCCTGCGGGATGAGGATGAGGAAGAAGACTGGTGACAGACCCAAAGACCGGCCCGCCGCAAAGGCGGGCTTTGTTCGCGCACATTCGCCGATGTTGCGGCAATCCCGGCGAGACCGCCATCAAGCCGGAGCTGGCCGCATAGCATAATCGGACAGCGGGCCGTTTCCGGCCGACTGTGGGCGTATTTCATATCGGGATGCCGGGAGGTGAGCCTCAAAATATTTTTCGCATATTTCGCAGTTTTTTTCTGAAAAAACATTTGCTTTCACCGAGGTTCATGCTGCTGGAAGAAATATCGAAAATAGTTCGAAACCCGACTTGACTTTTTCCAGGTGCCCGGAATTTCCAGGTGTCGTGAATCCGGAATTCTGAAGTGTCGCAAATCCGGAATTTTTCAGTGTCATATCGCCATATTCTGAATAACAAGTCAGAAAGTCATAAATTGCTGAAAATAAAGGGGTTTATTAACGCGATTTCTTTCATAAAACACTGGATTAACCGGAAACAAGCGGCATATTGAGTCCCTGTAAACGGGGGCGGTGCGAGCCGCCCGGAACGAAAAAAGCAACACCAAAACGGAGACGCAAAATGGCAAACACCATCAGAGAGCTCTACAGAAAACCCGGCAGCAGCCCGGCGGGTAGCTGGTTCGTGACCACCCAAAACCTCAGCGCCTGGCACATCGGATTCCTGATCAACGACCTCATCACGGTCGCGGACGGTCTCGACCAAGACGATGAAAAGGCTTACCACGAAAGCTGGGACCGCCTGAAAGAAGTTGCCTACCGGGTCGACGGCGAAGGATACAACTGGAACCTGCTGGAAACCGACGAGGCGCTCTACGAAGCCCGCGAAGACTTCGACCGGTTCGGCGAAGAATCACCGCTGTAAAACCAAAACCCAGGGGGGCCGAGAGGCCCCCGGAAAGAAGGCTGACGATGGAAAAGTTCAGACGCATCGGAAAAGAAATACCGGGAACGCTGCCGGAGCTGGAGGTCGCGGAATTCCCGACCGCCGACACTCCGGACAGCATTCTGTTCCAGGGCACCTGGGAAACTGAAAACGGGGAGTTCCTGCTGGAGTTCGAAGGATTGACGGAATCGGAGAAAATCCTGTGGCTTCGGATTTCCGAATGGGACGGCGGCGAGGTCATCGCAAATCTTACCGACCTGACGGAATTTGCGGACCGGTATCCGCTCTGCATGGGGGAACTGATTTCCTTCTGCCGGGAGACTCGGATTTGAGCATACCGGCCCGGCGCGCAGAAAGTTGGAAAATTCTTCGATTTCCAGCTTGCACAGCCGGGCAACCATGCTGCGGAGGAAAAATCGGAAAATCTTTGAATCCTGACTTGACTTCCGTCATATTGCCGTATTTCCGAATAGCA
>JAZUCR010000840.1:0-8642 GCA_045639225.1 Victivallales bacterium | reverse complement strand
GTCGAACCCGATCCGAGCTATCACGGCACGGCTTACATGCGCGATTTCCCGGCGGCCCCCTACTCCGTCAAACTCCGGGTCCAATGGATCCGCGACCTCGGCAATCCGATGCAGCCGTTCAATGCCTTCCTGAACATGATGGGCACGGAAACGCTGGCGGTCCGCATGGACCGGCACTGCAGCAATGCGCAGGCGATGGCCGAATTCCTCGAAAAACATCCGAAAGTCGGCTGGGTGAATTATCCCGGACTCAAGTCGAGTCCCTACTATGAGCTGGCGAAGAAATATCTGCCGCGCGGCTGTTCCGGCGTCATCACGTTCGGCGTCAAAGGCGGCAGCAAAGCCGGCGAAAAAGTGATGAATTCGCTGAAACTGGCGGCGATCTGCGTTCACGTGGCCGATCTGCGCACCTGTGTGCTGCATCCGGCGAGCATGACGCACCGTCAGCTTTCCGATGAAGAGCTGGTGGCGGCGGGCGTCTCCCCCGATCTGATCCGTCTCTCGGTCGGACTGGAGCACATCGACGACCTGAAAGCCGATTTCGACCAGGCACTCAACGCCTGAAAAAACAGGCTGGATCCATAAAAGCAAATACCGCCGGAACACCTGGCGGTATTTTTTTGATAAAACTTATAGGAGAAATGCATTCTGCGCGGAAGGACGAACGGCGGGGATGCCGATGGATCATTTCACGGTCAGGAGCTGCTGCCAGTCCGTCGTGAAATGCTTCGACAGGAAATCCTGCCTCATGCGCCATTCGCGCTTGATCCCCTCCCCCATCAGGAAAACCGAATCCCGACCGAATCGACGGTTGATCTTGTCCATCGCCTCGGTCAGCGCCGCATTTTTCTTTTCTCCCGGTTCGGCAAACAAATCCGGCGCGGCATCTTCGTCATTCTCCAAGCCCAGCAGGATTACCCCGGTTTTGACCGCGCGGCGGCCGGGCACGATGATCCGCCGGATCTCCGGTTCATAGATCCGGATCATGCTCGGATGATCCGAAAGCGGCCGCGGAAATCCCACCACATGTCCGCAATACCCGCTCGGCAGCGTTTCCTGATGATATTCCGCCGCGTAATGTGCATAGATATAGATGCAGGATGCCGACTGATGCAGATTGCGGAGTTTTTCCGCTGCGATCGCGGTATAATGCAGCAGCGATTCCCGGATCACCAGTTCCGATTCGGTCGGCAGGTTGAAACTCCGCGAAAAGGCGACCCGCTTCACCGGTCCGTTGAAATCGTCGTAACCGAAAGCCGGCGTACCCTGCAGTTCGGTAACCGTCTGCGCCAGAGTGACATTGAAATGTTTCCGAATGAAACAGGAGTCGCTCCGCGCCAGTTCGCCCGCGGTCCTGATCCCCAGCTTCTCCAGCTTGGACCCCAGCCGCCAGGAGATCCCCCAGACCTCCGTCAGCGGCAGCTGGTCCAATATCGGCAGCGGATCGTCCGGCATGACAAAGATCCCTTCAGGGGTATGTTTGCCGATGTGGTTGGCGATCTTGGCCAGGGTCTTGGTTTTGGCGAACCCGATCCCGCAGGGAATGCCGGTCCATTTCAAAACCCGCGTCCGGACCGTTTTCCCGAATTCGAAACAATCGAAATCCGGCGCATGATCCAGGTGAAAAAACGATTCGTCGATCGAATACTGTTCGATCAGCTGCACCATGTCTTTCAGGATCTTCATCACGCGGCTGGACATGTCGCCGTATAAAGTGTAATTGCTGGACCGGAACACGATGCCGAGCCGGTCGGCATATTCTTTCAGCATGTAATACGGAATCCGTTTCGGCAGATTCAGTGCCTTGAACTCATTGGAACGGGAAATGCAGCTGCCGTCGTTGTTGGAAAGCACGGCCACCGGACGCCCTTCCAGCGACGGATCGAACACCCGTTCGCAGGAGACGTAAAAATTGTTGCAGTCCAGCAGACCGACGGTTTTCATGATTTTCCCTTGCCGGAGAGATCCTGGTCGTAATGCTGACGCCGTCTGCCGTCTCCGATCTGGAAGATCACGGGCTGCACCGGCGGACGCTCCGGGATGCTGGCGGTCTGTTCGATCGGCTTCCGTTTCGTACCGTAATCGAACTTTCGCACCAGACCCGTGACCACGCCCCAGCAGCGGACATCCTGTTCGGTGCCGAAGAAGATCGGCTGGTAGTTCGGGTTGGCCGCCTGCAGAAAGATCTGTCCGCGGCTCTTCCGCAGATATTTGACCGTGAATTCACCGTCAACCGAAGCGACGACGATGGCACCGTCGAAGAAATCGATGCTCCGGTCCACGCAGAGGACATCACCGGGACCGATCCCGGCATCGATCATGGAATCGCCGGCGACGCGGACATAATAAGTCGATTCGGGGTGGGCGGCAAGATACTCGTTCAGATCGAGCATTCTTTCGATGTAATGTTCCGCCGGCGAGGGAAATCCTGCCTGGACAGGCTGCACCATCAGCGGTGTCTTACGGGATCTTCTGCTCATGTCAACCTCCTCCCAGCATGCATTCAGCAACTATCTCTGCACAAAAAACATAATTCAATTATGAAGGTATGCTTTTCTCTTCCATCAGTTCCGGATTAAGTGCCGTGTTGATTATCAGCCTTTTCTACTTAATACGTTCTGAAATTGCAAATCTTATTCCGGAAAACCAATTTTTTTGAAAAAAATTGGTTTTTTGCTTTCGGGGCATGCCCTGCGGCAATGGTATCGGAAACACCGCCCGGATGTTCCGAGCGGAATCGACTTGCCGGAGTTCTTCACGGAGCCGGCCGGAGCTGTTTCAGGCTGGGGCCCGGTCCGTGAATTGACCCGGGATCAGAACTGGAATTCTTTCTGACGGCGCGTCAGTTCCGCTGCATTCTCGATGAAGAAGGCACTGTTTTCCGCGGCGCGGAACAGAAGCTCCGGGGCGACCTGACGATGCTGCCAGGCGGCGGCGGAAATATGAGTCACTTCAAAGATCAGCAGGACATCATGATCGATGCTTTTGACCGCGTTCAGGATCTCAGTCCAGTCCAGCACTCCCGCACCCGGATACCAGTGACACTCATCCACGCCGTCGTAATCGGAAAGATGAAGCGCACGGATCCGTTTCGAAAGCAGCCGGATGCCGTCCGGAACAGCTTCCGGATGACCGCAGAGATGGTTGACGTCGAAATTGACGCCGACGTTTTCCGGTAAACCCTCCAGCGCAGACTGCAGATCCTCCGCTGTGCGGCCGATGCAGGTGCGCGGCAGGATCTCCACATTGAGGAAGGCGCCGCGTTCCTCAAAGGCGGGGACCAGTTCGGTCAGCGATTTCCGCATCTGCGCGATGGCGCGGGGCCGGTCCTCTTCCGGAATGGGTTCGCCGCTGCCATGGATCGTGAAAAGTTTCGATCCGAGCGCATCGATCCGCTTCATGAAATCCTGAATATCCCGGACATTGGCCTGCCGCTGGATCTCATCCAGATGGGCGATGTTCCACCGTTCGGCCCCGAACGGAATGTGGATGCTGGAAACTTCCACCGCTCCGTCCTTCTGCAGTTTTTCCAGTGCGGCAACCGCACGGGTCAGCGTCTGGACCGGAGACGACTGGCTGCAGGAAAATTCGATCCTTCTGATTTTGGATGCCGCGGCGGCCGCTGCCCATTCCGGGCGGGCGCACATTGCATCATTGAATGAGACGGAATAACGATACATTTTTGCTCCTTTTTTATGATTCGAATGGGAAAAAAACGCCTGAACGTTACCTTCAGAACCGGAAATCGCGTTCGCCGTTTTCGATCAGTTTCAGACGCTTGCGCACGATCTCGCGGACATTCTCCTTCGGGATCGAGCCGATCTCCTTTTCGATCAGCGCTTCGCCGACCTTCCGGGTATCCGGCTTGGCATAGTCCATCAGATATTCCTTGAGCGTCATCAGTGCGTTCGGATGACAGCAGTTCTGGATCTGGCCGGATTTGCACAGGCTCATGAAGCGGTCGCCGGTGCGGCCTTCCCGGTAGCAGGCGGTGCAGAAACTCGGGATGTAGCCGAGATCCATCAGCCAATGCACCACTTCATCCAGCGTGCGGTTGTCCGACACGTCGAACTGACTGGTTTCCGGCAGCGGTTCGGCATAGCCGCCGACCGACGTGCGAGAACCGCCGGAAATCTGCGAGATGCCCAGATGCAGCACCCGTTCGCGGCAGGCTTTGCTTTCCCGCGTCGAAACGATCATACCCGTATACGGCACCGCCACCCGGATGCAGGCCACCACTTTCGCAAACAGATCGTCGGAGAGACAATTCGGGAACTCAGCGGGGTCGATATCGTCGGCGGGACGGATCCGCGGCACGCTGATCGTGTGCGGTCCGACTCCGAACACGGCTTCCATGTGTTCGGCATGCATCAGCAGGGACGTGAATTCATAGCGGTAGCCCGCCAGACCGAACAGCACGCCGAAACCGACGTCGTCGATCCCGCCCTGCATCGCGCGGTCGTGCGCTTCGGTGTGGTAGGCGTAATCATGTTTCGGTCCGGTCGGATGCAGGACCGCGTAATTTTCCGCATTGTAGGTTTCCTGGAACAGGATATAAGTACCGATCCCGGCCGCTTTCAGCTTTTTATAATTCTCGACCGTGGTCGCCGCGATATTCACGTTGACCCGCCGGATCGCCCCGTTTTTGTGCTTGATCGAATAGATCGTGTCGATGGATTCGAGGATGTATTCGATCGGGTTCATGGTCGGATGTTCGCCGGATTCGATCGCCAGCCGCTTGTGTCCCATGTCCTGCAGCGCGATCACTTCGTTGCGGATCTCCTCCTGCGAAAGTTTCTTGCGCGGGATGTGGGAATTTTTCATGTGATACGGACAGTAGATGCAGCCGTTGACGCAGTAATTGGAAAGATAGAGCGGCGCGAACATGACGATCCGGTTGCCGTAGAAATCCTTCTTGATCTGTTCGGCCAGAGCGTAGATCTCCGCGTTCTTTTCGGGAATGGCGCAATCCAGCAGCACGGCGGCCTCACGGTGGGAAAGACCTTTGCGCAGTTTGGCTTTGGCGATGATCTCGTCGATCAGGGCGGCGTTGGTGCGGTTGACAGCGGCATATTCCAGAGTCTGAAGGACTTCGGCATTGCTGATGAATTCAGCCGCATGCGGGGATTTGGGATCGTAACTCATTTTTCACTCCTTGATATGATCGCCCCGGTCCGAACCGGCTTCGAATCCCAGTTCGGCGAGACTTTTGATTAATTGGCGGTATGATTCGGCGCTTTCCAGTCCGGTATGCGCCTTGTTATTATATAAAAGGTATTTTTCCCGCACGGCCGGCGGGGAAAGATTCGGCATGATGACGTTCGCGCCTGCAAAGAGACCTTTCCGGCGGCCGTCCGGATCGAGCGTGGCAAGCGCGGTCGTCGCCGGCAGCAGCACGCTCGGCAGCGCCAGACGGATCAGCGAGAGCAGATAGACGGTCAGGTCCACGCTTCCGGCTTTTTCCCGCGCGAACGGCGTGTCGCAATGCGGAATGAACGGACCGATCCCGACCATTTCCGGCTTGAACTCACGCAGAAACATCAGATCCTCCGTAAGAGAATCAACAGTCTGATACGGCGACCCGACCATGAACCCGGCGCCAACCTGATATTGCAGTTCGCGGAGCATCCGCAGACATTCCAGCCGGGTCGACAGGATCTGCGCTGCCGGATGCAGTTTGGCATAATGCGCGGGATCGGCGCTTTCGTGCCGCAGCAGGTAGCGGTCGGCACCGGCTTCCTTCCAGAGGCGGTAAACCTCGAACGGACGTTCCCCGCAGGAGAGCGTGACTGCGCAGTCGGGATGGGCGGCCTTGAGTTTTTCCACGATTCGAGCCAGATTGTCATCGCCGAACGCGGGATCTTCGCCGCCCTGCAGGACGATCGTGCGGAACCCGAGTTTGTAACCATGGTCGGCGGAATCCAGAATCTCCTTTTCGGTCAGACGGTAACGCTGTGCGTTCGGATTGCCCGCCCGGATGCCGCAATAAAAGCAGTTGTTTTTGCAGAAATTGGTGAACTCGACCAGCCCGCGAAGGAAAACCCGGCTGCCGTAATAACGGCGGCGGACCATCATCGCCCGGCGGGCCGCTTCGGCCTGCAGTTCAGGCGTATGTCCGCAGATCAGCTCCCGCCACGCCTGGCGCGGCAGAGCATGTTCCGTCTCCAGTTGAGACAGCAGTTCACAGCACTTCGCGAAAGGAGCGCCGGATCGCGTTTCGTTCATCTTTTCCTTTCAGGTCCGGACGTGCCGTTCCCGTCAGTGTTACAAGCTTGTTTTCGAAGTCAGCTCGCCGTCGGAAAAAAACCTTCGGTTCGCTCAGATGATATAAATGTAGCATGCTTTCGGTGATTGTCAAATGCCGGATGCAAAAAAATCCGCATTTATTCGAAATGCAGGAACATGTGCATGATATTCACCGCGGCCGCATTCGCCGGAGTGTTTCCGTAAGTATCGGAATACTGGACGAGCAGCGTCTCGGACCCGTCCGGCTTGACCAGACGGAGATTGTTCGAATAGTAACAGGCAATTTTGTCCGGTTCCAGAAGAATACCGTCATCCCATTTCACCGCATCTTTGGAGGTATAGACAATCAGACCTTTGCCCCATGACGCGTTGCGGAAGGCGCGGCCGTGCATCACGTAACCGGGACCGAGCCGGGAGACCTGGACATTCCGGATTCCCTTCGGCAATTTCGCATCGGGCAGCCGTTTCCACGTTTTGCCGAGATCGTAGCTGATGCTTTCGGAAAGCAGAAAGCCGTTCCCGATATTATTGGCATAAGCGATCAGGGAACCGTCGTCCCGGAACTGCAGGGCACCGTAGGCATGACCGATATGCTTGATGTCGATCACGCTCGCGAGCTGAAACGATTTGCCGTTGTCGCGGCTGGTGTAGAGACGGTAAACATGTTCCCGTTTTTTCCCGACATGGTTCGGGTTGCAGAAGATCATGGCATAGATCACGCCGTCATGGACTGCGGCATCATAGACCCGCCCCTCGAATTCGCAAAGTTCATACGGTTCGGTCCAGGTCTTGCCGAAATCATAGCTCTGGAGCACCATGGCGGTTTTCCACGGTTCGCAGCAGATCGGGGAAAACTGAGTGTTCCGCAGCGCGAAGAGCGTGATGACGCCGTCGCAGCAGACGCCTTTTTCGATGGAAACGGTGTAATTGCCGTCGAAGAATTCCTGCCGGGAATACGGCAGATCGTGCGGTACGGACCAGCTTTTCCCGTAATCGTCGGAATAACGGTATTCCACCCAGCCGTATGCGGCATGTCCCTGCAGACGGACGGCGGAACAGTTGGAATTGAAATCGATGATCTTCCCCGGCTGATATTCGATCATGGCGTGACACATGTGCCCGCTGCGTTTTCTTGCTTGATTGTCGATATAAAGTTCGGGTTCGCCGATATGCAGCCGTCCGGCCGCGCCGTCAAAGATTCTGTCCATAACGATTCCTCCGTTTTCCGGTAATATAACCCGATCGCCGGAGATGTCAAATCGAGAGATATTCAACTGGACAGCACGAACGTTCAAGTTGTTTGCCGACGGACCGCAGGAACCGGTTCAATTTTCCGGGACCAGAGGGAATTTCGGGAGAGCTGCTTCGGAAAGCCAGTTCCGGAGCAGCTCCAGAGTGTTCCGCCACTCGGCTTTCACCAGATATTCCTCCGCAGTGTGTTCGCGATGATATCCGCAGGAAAGATTCACGCCGCAGATATTCCGGCAGAGATGAACGATATCCGTGGAGCGCATCCGGTCGGGTTCGGCAAAGTGAGTCTTTTCCCCGATATAACGGCGGAATTCCGGGGTGCCGGCATTATAGCACTTGAAATCGGCACTGCCGCACCGGTCGATCTGGATCATGAACCGGTAACGACTGTTGATCTCATCATACCGATCCGGAAACGCTTCCTTCAGAAACCGGGCACCGACGGAGCCGTATTCTTCCCCGTCCGTGACCAGCAGGCCGTGGCCGGTATTCCGGAGCAGCCACAGCATCGCACAGCCGGCACGGTCGTCGGCTCCGAGAATGCCGCGGCGGTTCCGGATGATCCGTTCGTCTTCGGCCAGTTCCACGGCAAGGTCTTCCTCCCCCACGGTATCGGCATGGGCGACCAGCAGGACCGCGTTCTCCCGCGTGCCGGGGATATAGACAAAGCCTTCTTTTTCCCGATGTTTTTCTTCGACCGCATCCGGGAGACGGGCAAACCGGTCCAGCACAGCTTCCGCCCGATGCTGCAGTAAAAGAAATTCTCTTAAAACCTGACAATCCAACTCGTATGAATCCATATTTCCGACCTCCTGTTAACAAATACGGTACCAGCCGCTGATTTTTTTCTGAAAAGCCGGGAATATTTTTCCGATTCCTGCTTGAAATGAAGCACCCATGGTGATAAGGTATCGGAGAAATCAACCGTAAATCCAACCATGGAGAATGCATTATGTTCGATCTGATCCCGATGCCGAAAAAGATCAAAACTTCCCGCGGCAAAGTTTCCCTTGCCGCATTCGAAAATCTGAACCTGCCGGACCGTAATTCCCCTGCCCTGCTCGAATTGGCCGTCCATCTGGCAGATGAACTCGAAGCCGTCACCGGAAAACGGATCCGGTTCACCCGGTCGGCGGTTGCCGGTC
>JAZUCR010000839.1:0-3179 GCA_045639225.1 Victivallales bacterium | reverse complement strand
ACCGCTTGGCCTCCGACTTGGACTGCTTTATACCAGAGACGGTCTGCACATGAACGAGGAAGGTTACCGGATCATCGCACAGACGATGCTGCGGGAATGGAACATGATATGATCACGGAATTTGTTGCGGTCCGCCACGGCGAGACCGATGAGAATCTGCAAAGCATTCTGCAGGGACAGTCCGATACTCAGCTGAATCCACTCGGGATCCGTCAGGCCAAATGCGTGGCGGAACGTCTGAAACACGAACATTTCGATCTGATCTACAGCAGCGACCTGAAACGGGCAATGTGCACCGCCGAACTGATCGCGGAACCGCACAAGCAGCCGGTTTTCCCGCTGCGGGCTTTGCGGGAATGGAACCTGGGCGTGCTTCAGGGCTGCAAGTGGGACGACCTGCGGGTCAAATATCCGGAAGTGATGAACGCCTTCCGCGAAGAACGGGTCGAACTCCAGGTCCCGGGCGGGGAATCACGTGCCGATTTTTACCAGCGCGTGGCGGATTGCCTCGATGAAATGTCCGAACGTTTCGAGGGCAAGCGTATCCTGCTGGTGTCTCACGGCGGCGCCCTCAAAGCGATGTTCCGCCATGTGGTCGGCCAGGTCGCGGAGAGTTCCCGTCTCCCGCTGACCAGCAATGCCTCCGTGAGCCAGTTCCGTTATGTCGACGGGTTCTGGCAGCTGATCAGCTGGAACGATGTCTATCATCTCCGCGCCCTCGGCGAGAACGAAAGCATCGTTTTCTGAACTCGATCCGGATTTATGACCTGCGCTGCAGGAATTTCGCCCGGTAAAGCCGCGGCGACAACCCTTTTTTCCGTTTGAAGTAATTGGAAAAATAATACTGGTCGGAAAAACCGAGTTTGGCGGCGATCTCCTTGACCGACAAGGTGGAATACAGCAGCAGCCGCTGGGCGGTTTCGATTTTGCACGTCATCAGATAATCATACGGTGTCGCTTGAAAATAATGGCGGAACTGCCGGATCAGATGTGCTTCGGACATGCCGGATTTCGACGCGAAATCTTCCAGCCGGAAATTTTCCTCGACCGCATTGTCGAGCGCCAGTTTCAGCTGTTCGATTTCTTCCGGCAGCCTCGATTTGACCCCGTGTACCAGCATGGAGGCTTCCTGCAGAAACTGGTGAAAGACTACCGAGGCCTGCTGATTGGAAACGACCGAATTATACTGCAGCGTCTTCATCGCCTCGAAATATTTTTTGAGCTCGGGACAATCCGGAATGTGATAAACGTCTTCCAGCTTGTAGGCTTTGAGCAGAGTCGGGGTCAGGTCCCCGCCGATCACGAAAAACAGTTTATACCACGGATCGCTGCGGTCCGGCCAGTAGGTGTGCGTGCTGCCGGGCGTCAGAAAATACAGTCCGTTTTTCCGGATGTGGAACGATTTGCCGTCGATATCCAGAAAACCCGCTCCGTCACGCACGAATTCGACCGTGCAGAACTGATAAGCCGAGCGGGTGATGACCGGGGTGCGCGCGTTGGTCGCCACTTCGGTCGAGGCATAAAGGATGAACGGAAAGTCATTTTCATAGTTGATCGTATATTCCGGCATCAGGATTCCTCATTCTTTCTATCGTTTTATTCATGCAAAATTCAATAAGAATCTGCTCTTCAGGGTTGATTTTTTCATTTAACTTATTACATTATCCCCAAAATGAAAAAAATCAACTCGCAAAACCAAACAGCAAGGGAGTTTTCATGAAAAAGACATTCAAGATCGGAGCGATTGCGACCGGCGGACGCGGCCGCAATGCCTGGCAGGCACATCAACCGGAACAGGGAGTCATCATGGCGGCGGGAGCGGACCCCGATCCCGAGGCCAATAAGGCGTTCAAGGAAAAATTTCCCGATGCGCAGCTTTTTACCGATTACCGCGATCTGCTCAAGCTCAAAGACATCGATGCGGTTTTCATTTCCTCTCCGGATTTCCTGCATGAGGAAATGGCCGTTGCCGCGCTGAAGGCCGGCAAGGCGGTTTATCTGGAAAAACCGATGGCGATCACCATCGAAGGCTGCGACCGTATCCTCAAGACCGCCATGCAGACCGGTTCCAAGCTTTTCATCGGACATAATATGCGGCATTTCCCGGTCATCCTCAAAATGAAAGAGATCATCGATTCCGGCCTGATCGGCGAGGTGCAGTGCGGCTGGTGCCGTCATTTCGTCGGCTACGGCGGCGACGCCTATTTCCGCGACTGGCATTCCGAGCAGCGTTATTCCACCGGCCTCCTGCTCCAGAAAGGCGCCCATGACATCGATGTGATGCACTGGCTGATGGGGTCCTACACCAAATCCGTGGTCGGCATGGGCATGCTTTCCGTCTACAACCGCTGCGGCCGCCGTTCACCCGAAACCAAAGGCTGTGCCAAGTGGGATCTCGCGCAGTATCCGCCGCTGACCCAGACCGGTTTTTCGCCGATCATCGATGTCGAGGACCACAACATGATCCTGATGCAGCTGGAAAACGGCGCCCAGGCCACCTACATGCAGTGCCATTATGCCCCCGACGCCGAGCGCAATTACACCTTCATCGGCACGAAAGGGCGCGTGGAAAACATCGGCGATTACGGCGATTGCGAAGTCCACGTGTGGACCCGCCGCGGCCCGCGTTCCACCCCGGACATCATTTACAAACTGAAACCGCCGGTGACCAACAGTTCGCACGGCGGCGCGGATGCTCCGATCGTTCAGAATTTCCTGGATTTCGTCCGTTTCGGCGCCAGGACCAATACGTCGCCGGTTGCCGCCCGCATGTCGGTCGCCACGGGTGTTCTCGGCCATTATTCCATGCGCAACGGCAACAACCGGCAGGACATTCCCGCCCTGCCGAAAAAGCTGGTCGAATATTTCGACAACGGCCAGAAGAAAAAGTAAAATAAGCTCATTCATTATTGAGACGGTTTCGAACTCTCCCGCGGGAATTTTGAAACCGTCTCTTTTTTTTTGTTCAGAAAATCAGACGCTGACGGCGTATCATTTCCATCAGGGTCGGATGCAGCTCTTTGACGATCGGAGCCGGTTCGAGAACCTTCCCGTTGAGGCCGATTCCCCTGAATCCGCCGTTTTCGGGCAGCACTCCGCAGTTCGCGGTATTGCTGTCGGCATAGACCCTTTTCTTCCGTGTTTTGTATGTTATCCCCCGTATTGTTTCTGCAACTTTC
>JAZUCR010000838.1:0-11374 GCA_045639225.1 Victivallales bacterium | reverse complement strand
CGGGTATTGGCGTACCTCCTGAGTCTTGGAAACGGGGTGCGCCCTTTTTTTGTGCATAATTTGCAATGGGGCGGCTCACAAATCAACAAAAAGGTAAGATCCAGAAAGGAGTTTTTAAGTGAGTGTAGGGAAAAAAGTTGGAGCGGTTGCACTGGGGACTGCGTCCGCCGCAGGATGGCTGGTGACTAATCTCATAAAGGCCGGATTTAATGCCGCGGCTGACAAAGTCGGAAATGGAAGTTGCAAAGGATCGGGCGGACGGACATATACACGGGATGATTTCAAAAGTGCAGCTGACAAATGCAATCGAGGGGAAGATATTTTTACCAAAGGATTCAAGAGATCAGTTGAGTTGTGGAAGGAGGATTAAAGATGAATGATAGCATAGATGTACGAATTGAAGGGACTGACAGAAAAGTTTCTATACCTTGGCTCTTCTATGCAGTAGACTATAGTGAACCTTTTGAGAATGACCGGGACATAAAAATAGCTGAACAAACCATCGAATTTGCAAAATCGCTTGGTTTACGTGAAGAGGATTATATGCTGTCGGGAACGGAAAGTGAAGTAGAAAAAGTCCGAAAAGCAATTCTGGCAAGTAATGCAGAAGAGAAAAAACTCTTTGAAACATATGATCAGGAGGCGCAAGAATAATTTTGAATTTTGACTTGTGACCCAGGTAAATCGAAAGTACACAAACAACAATGTGGATTATCCGCAGGAAGGAGCCTGAAATGGCTTACAAGAAACCTCAACTCGTAGCGAGTGCTTCAGCAAAAAAATCGTATTGTGGCGGTTGTCAGATAAAAAACGAATCTACACCAATAGCATGCAGAATGTGAAACAATAATTGCTAATAACCCGGGCAATTGAAAATGTCGAGAAGATGGTCTTCTCACCAACTTGTCCCCAAAAGTGGCAAAGCCACAGAAAGGAGCCTAAAATGGCTTACAAGAAACCTCAACTCGTAGTGAGTACTTCAGCAAAAAAATCGTATTGCGGTGGCTGTCCGGTGCAGACCGGATTTACTCCGATAAAATGCAGATGTGATCGGTAAGAAACAGGGCAATAGAAAATGTTGAGTAGGTGGTCTTCTCAACAACTTGCCCACAAAAATGGCTAAAGCCACAGAAAGGAGCTAGAAATGGCTTATAAGAAACCTCAGTTAGTAGCAAGTGCACCTGCGAAGAAATCGTATTGTGCGAATTGTGGTTCGAAGAGCGGATTTACTCCAATAAAATGCAGATGTGATTAACTGAATCCTGTACGGGCTCATCTAGATTCCATTTTTCTAAATGGGCCTTTTTTCAATACTGCGCAAAACAAAAATAAAAAAACACGGCATCAAGAGTTTCGGAGACAAAAATGACATCGACATCTTTCATAAAACTCTCCAACCATGCATACAAGCGTGAATATGGCAATTTCGTCTATTTTTTCAATAAACTGAATGCTTCTGATATGG
Source organism: Victivallales bacterium (assembly GCA_045639225.1). Classification (GTDB taxonomy): domain Bacteria; phylum Verrucomicrobiota; class Lentisphaeria; order Victivallales; family UBA1829; genus SIG94. Next base: position 9,909 of record JAZUCR010000838.1, on the reverse strand, counting down.
TATTCATTGATGCCCATATCTTTGCAGAGAAACTGACACGTCAACCAATAGAAAAAACCGAGGTGTTGAATTATATATTATCAGTATATGCATCTGCCAATAAAGAGGAAATAATCAATGATTTTAACGAATTTATCAAAACGCTTATCGGCAGGGGATATGTTTTAGAGGGAAATTCTCCTGAAGATATTGAACGTCAAAAAAGTCATTTTTCCTACAATAAGACCGCTCATGAAACAGAGCATGGCACAACGTTTCTGTCTCAAGAGAAAACACAAATTATGTCGCAAAAAGTTCTTGGAGACTATTTTACACAACATCCGACATTGTTTAGTTTACAGTTAGACATAACTGAAGCATGTCCGGAACATTGTATTCATTGTTATGTTCCCCAAAACAAATCCTTATTTCTGCCTTTTTCCAAAATAGAAGAAGTAATAGACGAATTCGCAGAAATGGGAGGCATTCATCTGACCCTTTCCGGTGGAGAGTGCCTGCTGCATCCTGATTTTGAAAAGATAGTGCGTTATATTCATCGCAAGGATTGTACATGTAAAATCCTGAGCAATCTCACTCTTTGCGATAATGAGAAAATCGCTTTGTTTAAGGAATTGGAGTGCAGCGTCCAGACTTCCCTGTACAGCATGAACCCAGTTATTCACGATTCAATTACTCAACTTCCCGGCTCTCAAACTAAAACCAAGAGCGCCATTGAAAAATTATACCAGGCGAATGTCCCTGTGAAAATATCCTGCCCTACGATGCAAGAGAACTTCGATCAATACTTGGATGTGATGAAATATGCTGAAAGCATGCATATGCAGGCTCAGACTGATTGTATCTTGATGGCAAAGTCCAATGGGGATAAAAGTAATTTGGCACATCGGCTTACTTTGAGGCAAACGAGACATGTAATGAAAGATATGGTTATGGGGTGTATCCCGGCCATGGAAAAATTTTTTCATCCTGCTCGAAAAAAAGAAATGCCATCACCAGAAGAGTGGGCCGAGGACAAAATCTGCGGTGCCGGAATAGATTCAATGTGTTTGGAAGCGGATGGTACGTATTGCGCTTGCACAGGATTTCAAGGTTTTCCATTGGGGAATTGCTATAAACAAGGATTGTGTGATGTCTGGGAAAATTCACCTCAACTAAAATATCTTCGCCAGCTCAGGGGGAAAGATTTCCCTCAGTGCATTCATTGCAAAAATCGTGACTATTGTTCAGTTTGTCTTGCATGCAATTTTAACGAGACTGGTGATATGTTAAAAATTGTTGACCATTTCTGTCAAGTGGCAGATATAAATCGCCAAGTTGTTGAAGAATATCACAGAACCTTGGAGGGAAAACATGGCAAATGATGCTCATGTCCATATGGGCTATTTCCCAAGATTTGGTCATAAAGATCCTTTTTATTACTCTCCGAGACGAATTTTAGGCATTCTTGATCGTGCCGGCATAGATAACTTTATTGTTTCGTCAACAAACGCAATATGGGATGCTACTGGAGAGGCAATGCACCGTGAGGCACGGGAAATGAAGCGGCTTGCCGGAAAAAGAGCCCACATTTTCTTTTGGTTAAGCGACATATATTTGGAAAACGACTCCAAGTTAGCAAAACTGCCTGATGGATTGTATGAGGGTTTTAAACTGCATAGCGTTGAAACGCCCTGGCTGAAAATGCCGAAAGAGTTCAATCGAGTATTGGATGTTGCTCGTGAAATGAATTTTTGTGTTCAACTTCACACGGGAGAACGAGGAAATGGTAATGGGATGATGGATTTTTTACCATATTGTCTCAAATATAAAAATATCCATTTTGATTTGGCACATGGCAGTCCTTCATCGCGAATAAACGAAGTTTTATCAAAAGCTGATAATGTTTGGATTGACACAGCTTATGTTTCGTTCAATAAGGTCATGGCATGGATCGAAAACGGAGCAAGGATGGATAAAATTATGTTTGGAAGTGATTTGCCTGCTCAACAACGATATCGGAACGTAAGCTTGACACAATATATGCGGAGTGAAATCAAGAGAGTTGTTTTTGAAAATATTTGCTCTTCAAATATGCTTCAATATTTGAAATTGGAATAATAAGTGATATCCTTGTTTAACGGATTTTTAACCCTATGCAAAATGAGAAAGGAGTCCCATCATGTTCAAATTCATTGATCTTCAGAAGAAATGCTGCATCACCTGTCAGTTTTTCCGTGGACAGCGGCGAGTCGAGGTCATTGGTCGGCAGACGTTCATTGATTACGACAACCCGCAGGGAAATTGTGGCGTTTTCAACAACGTTCCGAAACTGATCAACGAACCCGCCAATGTTACCAGCTATTGCCGCTACAAACGCTGGGTCGAGTTGCCGGATTGATGAAATTCCCGTTGCAGGATTTACAGGAAAGGGATTTGTTATATCAGCCTAGATTAACAAATATTTCGGATACGGCAGTTTTGTCAGATCAGGGTTCATTCCTGTGGAATGAACGGGGGCGGCGAGTCGCCGTCCTTGAATGGCATCTGCCTGACGGAATGTCTATTCTGTTTCGATCGATTTTTGCAAAATCCCTCGAAAAGAATCGCATTCAATGACGTGAACGACGCACCGGCATCTATGCGGATCATTTACCGCCATACCGACCCGAAACGGTCTCGGCGTGCCAAACTTGCGCAAGCGCAAGCCGAGCACTGCCTTCACCCGCCCCGGACCGTTCTGCCGGCAAAGCATCGGCATATCTGCTCTGCGCGCTGTTCGCGAAATCTGTTTTTGGTGACAAGACTGCCGTATCCGTTTTTTCAAGAGGAAAGAAATGAATTCGGGAATCACGGTCGAACAAATTGCCGGAGAGACGGGACTGAACCGCCGGTTCCTGTTACTGCTGAGCAATAATATCCCGGATTACTACCGGTTTTACCGGCTCCCGAAGAAAAACGGGAAATTCCGGACGATCGAGGCACCGGCGCCCGTTCTGAAGAGGATCCAGCAGTATATTCTGTGGAGAATCCTTCCCAGGCGAATTTCCTGCAGTCCGGAGGTACTTGCAGACACGGCGGAAATCCTGAAGGAAAACAACATTTCTTTTCGTCGTCGGGCCCTTGCCGGGATGCTTTCCGCGGCAACGGCTTTCGAACCGGGGTCTTCCATCAAAAAGAACGCCCAGGAGCATTGCGGGAAACCCGTCGTCGTCTCGCTGGATGTCAAAAACTTTTTCCCGTCCCTGAAATACGATCTGGTCCGTTCTCTTTTTCAGCGGGTTGTGCATGAAGACGGCGTTGCGGTCATGCTGTCGAAATTCTGCACGCTGAACGGGCATCTGCCGCAGGGAGCGGTCACCAGTCCGCACCTTTCCAATCTGCTGCTTCATGATTTCGATGTTTCGCTCCGGCAATACTGCCTGGCCCGCAAACTGGCTTTCTCCCGTTACGCGGACGATCTGACTTTTTCCGGCGATCCCGGCAATGAAGAGATCACCGGACTGATCCGCTATGTCAAACAGGAACTCGGCAAACTCGGACTGCGCCTGAACCATGAAAAGATCCGGATTCAGCGTCAGGGTATGCGGCAGGAGGTGACCGGGGTCGTCGTCAATGCGAAAACCAGCGCCCCGCGGGAAGTCAGACGCCGTCTGCGACAGCAGATGTATTATCTTAACAAACACTGGGAGCATGAATGGCGCAAGCTGGATGAACATTCGCTGAACGTCCTGCTTGGGCAGGCGAATTTCATCTGGGATATGGATCGGGACAATCCGGAATTCACCGAATACAGAAGACAGCTGCTCGAAATCAAACGTTATTTTCGGAATTAGGCCGATGTTTTCCAAATCACCTTAAATTTTTCATCCCGGCGACAAAAATTCGATCCTCCTGCGAATAATCGGTTGAACAAACCTTGTTCGCAGGAGGTTTTTTCTCGGCTTCCTGCAAAAAAACAATCCTAAAGAAAGGAAAGGCCAGAAAATGGAAAAAGAAATCACCGTGCAGGAACTGATCGATCTGCTGAACAAAATCCCGAACAAAGATTGCCCGATCGATATTTGTCGGCAAGGCTGTTATGGAAAAGATCCGGAACGCCATTGCATCGTCCCGACAATCAGACAATACCGTTCCGATGTCCTGGGAGAAGTTCGCGCTTACTCCATCGAAGCCATCCGCAGGAGAAAATTCAATATCGAATGCGACATCGTCGACGGATTCGAACCGATCACTCTTGAAGACTGCGAAGACGAATTGGACGATCTTGACGAGGAAGGAAAAGAGACCGTCCTGAAAGCAATCAACTTGAGACGGCAAAACATTCAGAGAGAACGCAATGCCGATTCGAAACGCAGAAAAATGCTTGAAACGGCATCCCTTAACTGAGAAGATCATACGGAAGGAGAAAACCAAAATGGAAAAAGAAATCACTGTGCAGGAGCTGATCGATCAGCTGAGCAAAATCGAAAACAAAAACATGCCCATCGACATTGAAATGGAAGGTTGTTATGGTGAACCATCAAGACGTTACACCATCACGAAAAAGCTGGTTGCACACAAAAGTGATGTTCTGAAAGAAGTCCGTGCTGTATCAATTCAAATCGAGAGAGGATACAAACGAAATGTCGATACCGATCTTGTTGATGGATACATTCCGTTGACTGTTGAAGAATGCGAAGATGCGTTCGATGAAAACATGAGCAGAGAAGACAAAGAACTCATCACCAAGGCAATCAATTACAGACGGAAAGGCGAGCAGAAAGAAGCCAACCGACGCAGGCTGAACCGCCAGGAGGAGGAATGAACCATGAATGAAGTCAAAGTCGCAGACACGATCCTGAAAACCGCTGAAAAACTCGCCTCGATCGACCTTGAGCAGCTGGGGCGAAAGGCAAAAAATCTGAATGCCGACAGCCTCGGCACCGTCACCCGGAAATTTGTCAACGCCATCAACCCGAATTGTCCGGAACGGACGGAGAAACGGATCCAGGCAACGCTCGACATCGCGTATCTGCTGGGCAATCTCGGCGGCTGGTACAGCGAAAAACAGGAAAAACGTTTCGAGGAGATCGCCGCCAATCTTGGACGCAAGCCCTCCGACGTTTCGCCCGACGCCGTGGGACTCAATGCCAAACTCGCCCATCTGCGCAGCCGGGTTTCGGAAGACGATCTGCTCGCCGAATTCATCAACGGAGTGCGGAGCGATTGTGAATCCTTCGGCGGACTGCTGGTCCCCAGCCGCAGGGCGTTCGCGTTGTGGATCGCGCTCGGTCTGGCGGACGGCGAAATGCCATCGCTCTATCGGAAAGCTCTGATGCTGCTCCGCGGCGAATTCAAACACTCCGCGCTGCTTTACGGTGCGCTGGGAGGGTTGCCGCTTTATCCAGCCGCAAGTGCGGTCGGCGGGCTTGGAATGGGTATCGTGACCTCGATTATGGGCGGACTGCAAGGGTTGAAGCATAAACAGACGCTGGACCGTTACTGTCCGCTGGTGAGCGATGATTTCCTCTCACAGGCAGAAACGCTGATCCGGAAAATGGGCGAACTGGAAAGCCAGCTTGCCGAAACGGAAGACACGGCGAAAAAGGAAAGCATTCAGCAGGAATACGCCGCGGTCTCGCAGCAGCTTCAGGAACTGATCGAGCCCCCGTCTCCTGATGATGACGAGGAAGAAGACGAAGAATAATCCAACCGCAGGGAGGCGGAAATGAAGAATCTTGCGGGATGTCTGCTGGTGTTGATCGGACTGCCCCTTGCCGCGGTGGTCCTGTATCTGCTGGCGTTTGTCGTGTATTTCCTGTTCAACATCTTTCTTTATCTTCTGCCTCTGCTGGTGGTTGTCGCGATCGTGCTAGCGCTGCCCTGGCTGGCTTACCAGTTTTACAAAGGTCTGAACAGCTGAAAATCAAACGGAGAAGAACCATGTGCACCATTTTACTGGAATCGGAAACCCTGCCTGCTGAAAAATGCAGTCGCAAAGACACGCAGAAAGCCGTGGATCAGCTGATGGAATATGAACGCAGACTTACTGCCCCGTTCGACCGAGAGGAACTGACTGTATTATTGAAGAAGGAGCCGAAACGGAAACGGCAATATCCTTTGCTGCTGACCGATACAGAGGAACAGATTGAGGCAGTGGAAAGAAGCGCCGAAGCCACGATTCTGCAAGCGGACAAACTCATCGACTTTCAGTTTCGGAAAGCCGATGGTCCTTTGACACCGGCAGAGTTGTGGGCGCAGTTCAATCCTCGTGATGGTGAAGGCAGCATCCGCGACTGGTCGGACTACTGTCTGCTTTCGGAAGATGAACAAAAGATCGTTGATGCGCTGGGAGTGACGCCTGAGAAAAAATCTCTTCCGCCGCAGACTGATAAGGATCGCGAACGTCAGATAATCTTGTTGCGTCACGCCTGCATCAAAGGAACAAAAATCACAGAAGTCCTGCGATACGACTGCCGACATGGACAGTTCGCAGGACACAGTTTTTATTATATCGTTACCGACGATCATTTATGCAACAGAACAAATGTCGATGAATTTACCTGCTTGAAAAAGGAATTGGGCACTCCGTCCGATAACGTCACGGCACAATGGCTGAGGGTGTTGAAATCGCGCCATATCGTTTTGGAGAAAGAGAAACTGCATCCTTATCAGATCGCATATCTGGAAGTAAAATGCAGGGAGCCTGAAAAGTCGCTTTGTTCGGCAATGGTAAGAATGGAAATACAGGATGAAGAACTGGAACAGTCACAACGGATATGGGATCGCTGGCAGCTGCTCACGGAGGAAGAAAAACAGCTTGCTGAGAATCTCGGATTGACCACTGTCAAACCGAAAACATTGAAGAAACGGAACAATATTTGGGATACCATTGCCAAGATTGGTCTGGATAGTAAGACTGAAAGCGTGGAGGCACAGCGTCTCAAACTGAAAACCGAACTGTTCCATATTCCGAGGAACATCTACGTTTGGCTGGACAGCATGAATTACTGTTCTGCAAAGAAAGGGTTTTACTACGTCCGGTATCAGAATTCCATGCTTTGGATGGGAACCACAGCATACGCACCTCCGGTCCTGGTGGTGCAGAAAAGCAAACTGCGTCCGGACCAAGTGGAATATATGGAACGCAAATGTGCAGAGACTCGTAACGATGCAAATAAATCAAACGACCTGACCGTCCAGATAAAAGGATCAGAATGATTCGTTTCTGCTCTTGAATCCAGTTGGACACGAACAGAGAAAATGACTTATCAGGACAGTTGACACCCCCTTGCAGATGGGGCATAAATGAGGCTTTTAAAGACAAAATCTGTGTGTTTGAAGATACTGAACAGATCGAGATTTTCGTCTCGATCTGTTCAGTTAAATCTTGATTTTTATTTCACCTTCCCATCTTCAATTTTTTTACGATTTTCAATTTCTTCCATAACCACAGGAGCATGTCGTTTGATGACCGTCCTGAGTCGTAGAGCAGCTTCGTCATGATTCTTTTTATAGTTATCATCCAGAAGCATCCCACAGTCGAGAATTTCTTGAGCATCATCATAAATCTGCTCTGGTTTCATATTGGCTTCGGCTTTCTCCAATAGGACTTCGAGCTTAAGCTCATCTATCAGCTTCTGCATCGCATGTGCGGGGCAATGTGGATGTTTGTAGTATTCCTTTACGAAATCAGAAATGAATGTCTTCAAAGATTCCACCTTTGACGGAGTAATGGTCTCTGTTTCGGTGTTAACGTTTTCCGATACATTGTTCTGAGTTGTTGTCGTTACAACTTGATTTTTCTTTGTCGATTCCATAATAATATCCTTTCTTAGTTTAGAATGATTTCCATTCCTTCGTTGTGGCTCTGATTATTGGCTTGAGACGTCAGGGATGCTCGTTCCCATTCTTTCCGGAGCATATATTGAATCTCGACAAGAGGTTCATGGGATTTATTGATGTTCCCAATAAATGAAACTGTATCGGGATTTAATTCGACCTGTTTCAACTCAAAACTACTCGTTAGATCACGAGTATGATCTGAAGGATATGTTTCATCATTTTCCCACACATTAAGCAGGCGTCGTATCGCATCTTTTTGCATCGGCACAGTCGGTGTAGATGGACAGATAGAATACGACAGTTTTAACTGCGGATTAATTATTGGCATATCGCCACGATAATCCGTGTACGGCTGACTATAAATTGCATCAATAGTCATTGCCAGTTCATTTTCAAAAATATCCTTCGAGAACGACACTTCCTCATCTTTTTTACTGGCATTGTCATCTTGAATGTTTTCTTCTGAACTTCCTTTCTCGTTTGTTGGAAACGATGCCTGGTTTTCCGCTTCCTTGTCTTCTGTAAGGTTTTCTGTTGTGTTTGGATACACAACTTTGATCGACACGCTGTCAGAGGCAGCACCAACTTGATTTTCATTCGCCATAGGTTTTATCCTTATTTTGGCATTACTATTTGATCCGAATTGTCTTTTCTTTCATTCGGATTGAGAAACCTCTTGTCTCTCATATCATAGTGTCATATTTTTTGCTCTTGTCCAAGTCCGGAATTGTTCTGTCCACTCCATCACCTGGACTCAAATTGCTGAATCTACGATGACCATACCCCCTGCTGGGAAGACCTTTTTTCAACATAATTCAGTAAACATTCAATTGTTCATATTCGGATTGTGAAACACTGCTTAATAACATAGCGCCGCATTGCATTTCACAGAGACGTCAAAGATCATTTACCTAATGCAGTCATCCTATGAAAAATCATAAAACCATACAGTAAATCTGTGTGACAGATGTCAAACATATCTTTCATTGTCAATATTGTGTAGGTAAATGGTATTACCTTATTTAAAGCTCCATTCCACCCCCATATCCATACAGACAAAAACATATGAAGAAAGAGAAAAGAGAAAAAAGAAAACAGTAAAAGAGATAATAGAGAGACAGCAGAAAGATAAAAGAGAGACAAAGAAAAACACCAAGAAGAAACAGCAAAAAAAGAAGAAAGAGAAGACTATGAAAAAGCCAATTAAAACAACAGCAGAAAGCACTTACAACAATCATCCAATCATAACAGACAGAGAAAAAGGGTTGGAGTGTAATACGAAGATTTTGAATGAAATAGACAGACAGTTCGAGTATGCGGAAAAGACCAAGAACAAGATTTTCTTCATGAGATATGATATTCGATTTCCACAAGGATACGGGGATGCGGACAACGGAGTCTTCAGAGAGTTCCAGTCGAAGTTTATGAAGAACTTGTCCAGGAAGGGGTTGAAGCCTCAGTATGTTGCTGTGAGAGAACAGTCTACAGAGAAACACCAGCACTACCACGTAGCTCTGATGTTGGATGGTCAGAAGACTCAGAATATCCACAACCACATAGCAACGGCGGAACGGTTATGGGACAGCACTCTTGGACTACCTGAACGAGAAACCGGATACGGACTGATACACGACTGCACCACGAGCAGATCAGGTGAGAAGCAAGTCAACGGAGTTATGCTGCGGCCAGATGATTCTGAGTTGAAGGCGAAGAAAGACGATTGCTTCAGACGTGCTTCTTACCTTGCCAAGACCAATACCAAAGGATATGCGCCGGTTGGACAGAGAGAGCTGTTCTCTTCAAGGATACCGAAGCAGCCAACTTGACATTGTGAGATTTTATGATGAATTTCATGTAATAACTCGGTTTGATCCATGAGATTGTGAGAAATCTGGGTTTTGATTAAAAAATCTTCTTTGATCGAATTGAAAAGCAGATGATGACGTGGTATATTCCTGTGTCTTCGGATTAACAGGGAGGCTGGTTAGACTCCTGGTCCGAGAGATGGTTCATTGGCATTCAAAAAACTTCCCCATTTCTTCCCCGTGAAGAGATGAAAATGTCCCATCTTTCCCCGTTTTTGTATTGTCGCAAACGAATGTGACG
>JAZUCR010000837.1:0-13946 GCA_045639225.1 Victivallales bacterium | reverse complement strand
TCAAGGGCGCAACGCGATTCCAAAATTCCTCCGACACTTCCCATGATTTTACCGCCATATTCACCTCCAATTTCGCTTTGGCGTAAATATAGCATGTTTTTTTGTTATTTCAACTGTTATTTAGGGATAAATTCTTATTTTTCCGGAAAAATCACAAACCGATTCGGAAAAAGATCCGGGGTTCAGGCTTTTTCGTTGGTCTTGTTCATAGCGGCGTCGAACTTGATCGCGGACGGAGTAAAATCACAGCGGCGGACAAATTCACAGGCGTCTTTCGCGCCGAATTCGCGCTCCATGCCGGAATCTTCCCATTCCACCGAAAGCGGACCGTCATATTCGATCCGGTTCAGCTCGCGGATGATCTCCTCGAAGTTGATCTGTCCGTGTCCGGGACTGCGAAAATCCCAGCCGCGGCCGGCTTTGCCGAAATCGAGGTGGGACCCCAGCAGTCCCGTGCGTCCGTCGAGCGTGACTGCGGCATCTTTCATGTGGACATGGAAGATGCGGTCGGGAAATTCCTGAATGAAGCGGACCGGATTCATGCCCTGCCAGAAGAGATGACTCGGGTCGAAGTTAAAGCCGAATTCTTCCCGGTAATCCAGGGTTTCCAGCAGCCGTTTGGCGGTGACGATATCGAAGGCGATCTCCGTGGGATGGACTTCCAAGGCGAATTTGATCCCGTAATCCTCGAAAACATCCAGAATGGGATTCCACATATCGGCGACATAATCGAAACCGGCCTGGATAGTCTCGGCGGAGACCGGCGGGAAACTGTAGAGCATGTGCCAGATCGGCGATCCGGTGAAGCCGGTGACGATCTCCACCCCCAGATTGGCGGCCGCTTTGGCGGTCAACTTCATCTGTTCAACGGCCCATTTGCGTTTTTCCTCCGCCTTGCCGGCGAGTTTTTTGGGACAGAAAACATCCGATCGCGAATCGTTGTTCGGATCGCACACGAGCTGTCCTGCCAGATGATTGCTGATCGCGTAAAGATGCAGGTTCCGGCAGGCGAATTTATCCAGAATTGTCTTGCAGTATTTTTTGTCTTTGGCGGCCTTGACCACGTCGAGGTGGTCGCCGGAACAGGCCAGTTCCACACCGTCATAACCCCAGGAAGCGACTTTCTTCAGAAAAGTGTCCAGCGGCATATCCGCCCATTGTCCGGAAAAAAGAGTGATCGGTCGTTTCATGGCAATTCCTCCTTGATTTGAAAATCATCAAGTTCAATATAATCCGCAATTCCGAAAAATCAAATCCGCAGCGGAATTTTTCAAATCCGGCGGATTGGCTGGCGGGGTCTGCTTTACTCGCTCAGGCCGATCCCCTGCGGGACCCCGGCGCTGCCCGGCAGCGGGGTCAGAATACCCTTTTCCGGATCGAAGGAAAAACGTTTGACAAGGTGGTTTTTGAGGTAAATCGCCCGTAACTCCGTCCCGTTCCGGTCCAGCTGGAGATCACTCGGGAATTTGCCTTCCGAGACGACGGTATCCAGCAGCTGGAAACCGCCTTTCCCATCGGTGCGGAACACGGCTATGGAATCATGGCCGCGGTTGGTGATGAAGAAATATTTTCCGTCCGCGGTGATTTTGATCGCGCCGGGAAAATTCTTATTGGCTTTCGAACCATCCTTCAATGTGGAACGGACAGCCCCGGCACGCCATTTATCACTGTCACGAACAAAGGACGCGGCCGTGCTGTCGAGCTCATTGGCGCAATACAGGATCTTGCCGGAGGGATCGAAAACCAGATGCCGCGGCCCTGCCCCGGGCTGCAGCTGCAGTTTTTCCGCACACGGCAGAAGCAGACCTTTTTCCGGATGCCAGCCGTAGATCCAGATCTGATCGGTGCCGAGGTCGCAGACATACAGCTGTTTCCCGGCCGGATCGAATGCGGCAAAATGAGGATGCGGTGCGAGCTGCCGTTTGGTGATACTGCGTCCGAAATGAGGGATCACTCTGGGCTGGCCGCCGATCCGGCCGTTCCGCAGAGGGAACTCCGAAATATCGCCGGAGGAGTAATTGGCGGTATACAGGAAGCGCCGGTCGGGCGACAGAGAAAGAAAACAGGGTGTCCGGCCGTTCGCATCGACGATTTGTTCTACTGAAAATTCATCCGGAGAGATCCGTTTCAGCACCGCGACGGCGCCGTTCTTATCCTTCGAACCGGGCATGCGGTTGAGCGTGCCGTAATAGAAACCGGTTTCCGGGTCGCGGATGAGACAGTTCAGGGTCGGCAGCTTCGACAGGAATCGGGCCTTATCCTGACGGATGCGGTAGATGCCGCCGTCTGCCTGCCGGGAGACTGAAACGGCCAGGAAATCGGGTGCGGCGCAGCCGAAAAGCAGAAGGGCGGTGAGAACTGCGGATATTGCGGACAGACGGATCATGATATTTTACCTCGGTTTATTTCCGGATGCCGTTCAACCCGAGGCGGGGCAAATGTCCGGTCATGCGGAAATACTGCATGCGGATCACTTCGGAAGCCGGATCGAGAAGAAACGCACTGGAGATCATGCGCAATGCGGTCGTGCGGCGGCCGATGCGGTAAAGACGGACTGCTTCCTGACACAGTTTGACCGCGCGAAGACGGTCCAGCGGCCGGATCACCCGGTAAACCGAATACACGCCGCTGATATAGCGATATTGGGGCGGAGGTTCGATCCGGCAGAACCAAAGCAGTTTATCCGGCCGGTAGCGCATCAGATTGGCGGGAGAATCGCCGCGGATCTTTTTGGCGCCGGCGATATAGCGGTCGGAATAGATATGCAGGGGACCGGTATAACCGTGATTGCAGATCATGAAATCGGCATTCAGCGAGGCGCAGAATGCCGCCATCTGCCGTTCATCACCGTGATAAAGCAAGTTCAAATAGCGCTGGACGGGCCGCCGGATGCGTTCGAGGCCGAATTGAGGCTGCATGGCAATAGCCATCCCGGCATAACATTTGAGCATCGGTCCGAGGCCGAAATCGGTGATCACACATTTGCCGGCGGGGTTTTCCTGCCGGAACCAGGCGATCAGTCCGGCAGTCTCCCGCAGACGGACATCTCCCGAATAATTCCGTCTTCCGAGCAGAGAAACCAGCGTTTCCAGCCCGATCAGAACGAAACAGCAGAGGATCAGCAGCGCCCTGGCGGTCTTCAGCAGGAGCCGCGGCCATTTGGCCGGATGATCCGACAGGCAGAAACGGAGGGTATGGAGCAGATCATCAAGCAGGAGCGGCAGCGCCAGCGCGAGGAACAGGATCAGAAATTCATGATAACGGACGATATAGATGAATCCGATCGTGAAAACGAACGTGAAGACGATCGGGAAAAGCGAGCGCGGCAGATTGCGTTTCAGCCGTCCCGCCGCAGCCGGGAAAAACGGTGCGGCCAGCAGCAGGAAATAAAACAGGCCGAGTGAAAACGGCGTATAGACGATCAGGCTGTTCAGTTTCCGGAAAATGAACCGGGCGCCGGTCAATACGCCGATGGACGGGAAGTAGGTGATCAGGATCTTCCAATCCGCCGAATGCATTGCCGGGGTCCACATTATCCGTGCATCGTAAGTGAGCTTATCCGGATCGGGCGGTTTGACATTGTTGAACTTGAGTTTGGCGGCAGTGAGTTCGCTGAAATGACTGTAATGCGAAACATAATGGGGGGTTTTGACCGCGAAAATCCAGAACAGCCAGAGCACCGAGCCGAGCACGGCAAGCAGGAGCAGACGTTTCAGGAAAACCGGCGGCCGGCGGCCGTTCGGACCGAACATGACCGTCATCACCAGCGGCAGCAGCACGATCGCCAGCGGCGACATGATGGTCTGATAGGTCTGGTTGAACGGAATGACCAGTGAACTCAGGATGACCGCGCAGGCAACGACCAGCCATGCCCGGCGGCGCCGGAACGAGACCCGTCCGCCGCAGAGCCAGCGGCCGAGTTCGAACAAGGCGAGCGCGCTGAAAAATCCCAGTGAGAGGTCCCAGGTGGAAAACGCAGTGAAGGCGGCAAGGAAAAGCAGGGCATACAGCCAGCGAGCCCCCCGCGTGCAGCACGAATAAAACAGCAGCAGAAGTGCCGAGATCACCGTCAGGGCGAAATTGCCGCGGATGATATCCTGTCCGGTTGACCGGGCGATCGCACTGATGGCAACGGCGTGGAACATGCCGCCGAAAAACGCCAGCGAAGTGCGGCAGCGCAGCACGATCAGGAGAAGGAAGATAAACCCGGAAGACAGACTGATCCACAGCCGGAGCTGAAACGCGGCCCATTGGGCCAGATAAACATTGTCCTGGAACTGTTTTTCGAGCGGGGACGGTTCAGGATCGGGGAAGAACCACGACTTGATGCGGTAGCCCCAGCCGAGGAACCATTCCAGGCCCATAATCATCTGGCGGTACGGTGCGATATCCTCGAGCCCGTGCAGGTTCTTATCGGACTGCGGGACCCCACGTCCGGCAGCAATATCCTGCGTATAGCCGAACATCATGGCACATTCGATGGTGTAGGGCATGAAATTATGATGGGTCACGGGGAAAAACTGCTGCAGGAAATTCTGTCTGACCGCGGGCTGATCGCGGATGACGGCAGCCACGGCCTGCGCCTCGCGGTTATAATTGTGAGTCCGCATGGCAAATGCGGCCAGCACGCAGATCAGGAACAGCAGGAAATTACGCCAGCGGGGATGTCTGCGGAAAAAGTTTTTCATGATCAATAGACCTTCCTCAGCTGGGAGGACGGAATGCCGAGTTCCTCCCGGTATTTGGCAATGGTCCGGCGGGCCACCTCGAAGCCGTTTTTGGCAAGCAGACTGGAAAGCTTGCTGTCCGAAAGCGGTTTGGACGGGTCTTCGGCATGAACCAGATCCCGGATCATATTTTTGATGGCCTGCGCGGAAACTTCCTCGCCCTCTTCCGACTGGAAACCGCCGGAGAAAAAGTATTTGAATTCGAACAGACCCACGGGCGTGAGCATATATTTGCCCGAGACAGCCCGGCTGACCGTGGTCTCATGCAGACCGAGCTTGTCCGCGGCCTGCCGCATGGTCATCGGTTTCAGGGCGCGGGGACCGTATTTCATGAAATCATATTGGGCATTCACGATCAGTTCGGCGATGCGGCGGATAGTGGATTTGCGCTGTTCGAGACTGTGGATCAGGGCTTTGCCGGAATCGATCATGGATCGCAGATAGGATTTGTCGCCGGAGGCCAGGGCGGGATTTTCCAGCATTTTCTGATAAGTTTTCGAAATGGAGAGCCGGCCGTAAGGCGGTTCTTTTTCGATCAGCCGGAATTCATCGCCGTCGGGGACCACGGTGACTTCCGGGACGATGTAAGGTTCATTGTGCTGATCGAGGACTTTGCCGGGATGCGGCGTAAAGGTACGGAGTTCGGCGATCCAATGGTTGAGTTCGTCCATGGAGATCTTCATTTCCGAAGCGATCTGCGGCAGTTTGTTATGAGCCAGCTCATCCAGATGATCGCGGATCAGCGTCTCGAGTTCGGGACTGCGGCGGGGAGAACGGGCGGCCTGCAGAAGCAGACACTCTTTGAGATCCCGCGCGGCGATGCCGGGCGGATCGAACGACTGGACCAGAGCCAGCGCCTGTTCGGCCTCCTGAATGGAAGAACCGGCGGCCTGGGCGGCATCGGGCAGCGTGCCCCGGAACCAGCCGTTTTCATCCAGACTGCCGATCACATATTCCGCACAGGCCCGCACAGCGGGCGAGACATCCGCGAAACGCAGCTGATCCAGCATGGCTTCCTGAAGCGAAGTTTCCGCCTCGATGGAATCGAACATGAACTGGCGTTTTTTTTCGGCCTCATCGGAGGGGGTTCCGGGTTCTCCGGCATCCAGCATCCGGTCAAGATATTCTTCATAATCTTCGCGGTTGGAATCCGCGGGATCCCCGTTTCCGCTGCTGTTTTCTTCACCGAAAGAATCATCGACGGGGAAATCATCCGGATCCGCGGGTTCCGGTTCGGATTCATCGAATTCCAGGACCGGATTGCGGCTCATTTCTTCGGCGATCCGGGTCTCCAGTTCCATGACCGGCAGGGACAGCAGAGAAAGCGACGCGAGCTGCTGAGGGGCCAGCGTCTGTATCTGCTTTTGCTGCTGCTGCTGTGAGAAACTGTTCGATGTATCCATGGCCGATCTGAAAAATTTTTGTTTTTTTTTCTTAAATCAGTTTATTTTTTGTCAGAAAAGAATTATAATAACCCATAAAATGAAAAAAACAAATGAAAAATATCGAATGAGGAGAAAAAATATGACAGGAAAATTCGGGATCACGGTTCTCGGGAGCGGAAGCAAGGGGAATGCGACGGTCATTCACGGACCGGAGGGTGCGCTCCTGCTGGACGCCGGATTCAGCGCCCATGAACTGGAAAAACGGATGGAGCAGCGGGAAATCGATCCGGACAGCATTGCCGGAGTGCTGATCACACATACTCATCTGGACCATGTCAAAGGCTGCCGCACATTTGCCGACCGGCATAAAGTCCAGGCATATCTGACTGCGCCGTCGCTCAAGGATGCCTGCCGCTGTAATTGTCTGCCTGAACGGAAAACGGTGATCAATCCCGGCACGCCGTTCGAACTCTGCGGCATTACGCTGGAACCTTTTACCCTGCCGCATGATGCGGTCGACACCATCGGCTATACGTTCCGGGCGGGACAGAAAAAAATCGGAGTCGCCACCGATCTGGGACATCTGAATATGCTGGCCAGACAGAAACTGCGGGGCTGCGCTCTGCTGATGCTGGAAGCCAACCACGAACCTTCCATGCTGCAGGCGTCCGCCCGTCCGATCCAGCTGAAACGCCGGATCCTGAGCCGGCACGGTCATCTGAGCAATGAAGATACCCTGACGGCGCTGGAGGAACTGCTGACGGAAGATTCCGCGTTCCTGGTGCTGGCCCATCTGAGCGAGGAGTGCAACAACCGGAATCTTTTGGAGGATATGGCAGAACAGACCTTGAAAAAAATGGGCAGGACGGATATATTTCTGTCAATTGCAGGTCAGGATCAGCCATTGGAAACATTCTGGCTGGAAAAATAAGGAAATCAGACAATGTCAGACCAACCGGCGGATGAAACAAGAGAAACTGGTTCCGGAACAGAGGTTCTTCCCGAAGAGCTGACCGTTTCGGTTCCCCCCGCCGCGGAATATAATAATCCGGAACGGGCAGTCAGGCAGCTCAAGATCTACTGTCATCACTGCCAGCAGAAGCTGGAAGTAACCGGTCTGCAGGCATTTGCCCATATCAACTGTCCAGCCTGCGGCACCGATCTGATCGTCCCGAAATGGTTCGACAATTACCTGCTGGAGGAACCGTGCGGACGCGGCGGAATGTCCTCGGTCTACCGCGCGCTGGATATCGCACTGGACCGGGAAGTGGCGGTAAAGATCATGGATCCTCAAGGACCGGGGGGACAGGAGGGATTTCTGAATGAAGCCCGTACGGCGGCCACGATCAATCACTCCAGCGTGATCCCGATCTATACCTGCGGCATCTTCGAAGGACAGGCTTATATCGTCATGCAGTTCATGAACGGCGGGTCGCTGGAACAGAAACTGGTGCTGACCAAAGGCGCACCGCTGGCGGTCAATGATGTCATTCAATGGATCCATGATGCCGCTGAAGGCCTGGAATACGCAGCCAATCACGGTATTGTCCACCATGATGTCAAGCCCGGCAATATCATGCTGGATGCGGACGGCAATGCCAAAATCGGCGATTTCGGGATCGCGGTCCGGGATCAGACCGATGAAGAACAGCTGAAGAATTCCTACGGCAGTCCGCTGTATATCAGTCCGGAAAAAGTATCGACCGGTCTGGAAGACAGTTCCGGCGATATTTACAGTCTCGGCGCCACGTTCTATCATCTGCTGACGGGGACACCCCCGTTTCAGCATGAGAATCTGGAAGAACTGCTCTGGGCGAGGGTGAAACAGAACCCGGTGGCGCCGCACCAGCTCCGGCCGGGCATTTCACCGCTGATCTCGGCACTGATCATGCGGATGATGCATCACAGTCCGGAAATGCGGCCGCAGTATCCTGAAATCATCCGGACCCTCAATGCCGCCCTGCATCATAACGACACATCCACGCTCACCATGCGCAAGGAAATGCCTCTGCCGCAGGGACATGATGCCGCCAAATCGCCGAACAGCACCTCGTCCCTCCGGGTAAAATCCCCTTCTGTAATGCTGAAAAGACGGCGTTCATCCATTGCAAAAATCGCCCCGGAAGCAGCAGACGACCTGCCCCTGATCGATTTGAACGCAAACGGCAAGGGAAACGACAGCGGGAACGACCAGAATCCTCAGGCTGTGCCGCCGCCGCGGGAAAAAAACAGCCTGCTGATGGTTTCTCTGATCATACTGGCAGTTCTCATGACCGGATTCGTGGTCTTTTCTGCCGCGCATCTGGTTCAGGCGGTGCAATTCGATCCGGAAACCCTGATCCCTGCCGCTCAGGACAGCGAACGCAGGTAATCTTCATATCCGGCGGCACGCAATTTCTCCTGCCGGTGCCGGAAATCATGCCAGTTCTTGTTTTCCGGACGACTCCACGCGGTTTCCGCATAGGCGCCCAGACGCGGCAGGATCTTCTGAACGATACGCCATTCCGGCACATATTCAGTCCACAGGCAGGCCTCCGGGCCGAGTAATGCCGAACCCCATTCCGACTCCCAGATCACGCAGGGATCGGCCAGATAAATGCTTTCCGGTGTCAAGGTGAACATCCAGCTCTCATTCGGTTCGCTCAGATTCGCCGGATAATCGAAATAATACGAAGTATGCACCGACATGATGCAGCGGTTGCCGTTCGCAATGTGTTTGGCGGGCTCGCGGATATCCAGCCACGCCTGAATGACCGTATCATCAGGGAAGGGAGTGCCGGTCCCCCAGACGATCGGCGTGCGGCCTTTTTCCACGGCGCAGCGGGTCAGCTCCCGCATGAAATGATTTTCCAGTTCCCGCAGGTCTTTGAAACCGCCGGCCTGCATGGCTGCCCGGCAGCGCGGACATTTTTCCCAATGGGTGAGCGCCGCTTCGTCACCACCGAAATGAATATACCGGCTGTCCGGAAAGACTTCCATGAGTTCGCCGAAGATCCGTTTCAGGAACGGCAGGTTTTCCGGTCGGCCGAGACACAATTCGGAACCGGGATCGGCCGGATCGCAGGCCAGTTCCGGATAAGCCTGGAGCAAGCCGCGGGAATGGCCGGGCACGTCGATTTCGGGAACGATCTCGACAAAATATTTTTTGGCGAAAGCGGCGATCTCCTGCAGGTCGGCTTTGGAATAACTGCCGTCCGTCAAGGTATTCCGGGAGGCCTTTTCCGTCACAATTCCCGTTCCGTAACGCCAGCCCTGATTATCCGTCAAATGCCAGTGGAGAATGTTCAGCCGATTGGCCGCCATCATGCGAATGACTCGCTTGACAGTTTTGACGGATTGAAAGTGACGGGCCGGATCCAGCATGAATCCGCGCCAGGAAAAACGGGGAGAATCCTGCACGGTGCCGCATTCGATCGACGCGGTGGAAGGTCCGGCGCAGGATGCCGCCGCCACGACTTGCGTCAAGGCCTGCAGGGCATAAAAAATCCCCGCTTCGTCACCGCCGGAAACCGCGATCCCTTTGTGATCGACCTGCATCCGCCAGCTTTCCTTCCCCAGTGCCGGATCCAGAACAAACCGGAGTTCCGAGCTGGCTTCCGGACCGAGTCCAGCGGCAATACCGAAACCGGAAAGGATTTCCAAGGCCTCCGTCCCGAACCGTTCCAGTCCCACCGGGGCGTAGATTTTTTTCAGCTCCTTCAGCGGAAATTTTTCCGTTCCGGAAAATTCAACTGAAACGGGGACGGGGATGATGCAGTCCAATGCACAATTTTTCATGCCGGTTTCTCCTTTTTTTCAAAAGCGCTGTCTTCGATCACTTTCATCCGGGTCCATTTTCCGCCGCGGTAACGCAGGTAAAACACGGTCCCGGCCGTGATGATATAAATGACGATACAAACCCAGATGAGCCAGACATTGATCTTGAAATATCCCAGGACAATGGACGGGGTCGCCTGCATCAGTACCGCCATGGAAGTACCGGCAACCATGGAAAAGAGCGTGTCGCCGGCCGCCCGGATGGCATTGCAGTAAACAATAAACAGTCCGTCGAACAACAGGAAGCAGGCAATGAACTTGAGCATGGTTTTCGCCGTTTGGATAATGGCCGGATCTTTCGTGGAAAATCCCCAGAGCACGAGCTCCGGACGGAAGACAAAGATCATGATCATGAACGCCATATAAATCAATACCAGATTCCGGGCGCTGCGGACGGAACGTTTCGCATGCTCGATATCGCGGGCACCGATACATTGTCCGACCAGAATGGCCACGGTCTGACCGATGCCGAGCATCGGCGTGAAAGCCAGCGAATTCAGTCCGAAAGCGATACTGGCACCGGCCTGAATGACCACGCCGTAACGGCCCAGAACGATGATGAAAATGTTGAACGAAGCCAAATCCAGCGCGAATTGGACGCCGTTCGGCAGGCCGTAGCGGATCAGCCGTTTGAACAGATCCCAGTCAAGAATCTTCGAACAGGTCCCGAAATGACGCCTGGAGCTGGACGGGATGAAAAAGAACCCGGCAAGGATCAGACAGCAGATCAGAGCGGAAAGGTTGGTGCCCCAGGCCGCGCCCGCGATCCCCAGTTCCGGACAACCCCAGTGACCGTAGATCAGTGCATAATTGAACGGAATATTCATGGCGGTCATGATCAGGTTCACCATCAGGATCATGCCGGTTTTGCCGCGGCCGCTCCAGAAGGCGCAGAAAGTCATATTCAACAGCAGGAAAATACCGCCCAGCGAAAGCAGCCGGAAATAATCCACTTCTTCCCGGACGACCTCCGGATCATGTCCGAACTGATCGAACAGCCAGGATCCCCAGAACCATCCTGAAGCCAGGAAACAACCGCCCAGAACGGACAGGAAGATCCCCTGCCAGACCGCAGTTCCGACCCGGTCATGGGCGCCGGCTCCGAAATACTGCGCCACAAAAGTGCCGGTATATCCGATGATGCCCAGGAAAAAACAGGACAAGGTAAACGAGGTCAGACCAGCTGTCATGGAACCCGCCACCGCAGTATCGGAATAATGCGCCAGCATGATGCGGTCCGCAAGCAAGTTCAACGCGTGGGCGGAAGATGCCAGAATCAGGGGCAGGGCGATTTTCAGGACTTCCCACATGCCGCCTTGGTTGGACAGGAATTTATTTTTGGCGATTTTCATCCGGACTCAGCGTACCTTATATTCGCGTCGCAGTTCAAGATCTTCCTGCCGTTTACGCAGTGTTTCACGTTTGTCTTCATACGCTTTGCCGCGGGCAATCCCGAGTTCGACTTTGATTTTGCCGCGGGTCAGGTACATTTTCAGCGGGATCAGAGCCAGACCTTTTTCCTTGACGCGCAGAGCGATCCGCAGGATCTCCTTTTTGTGGAGCAGCAGAGCGCGGGGACGGACCGGCGTATGATTGAAAATGTTGCCATGCGAATATGGTGAGATATTCATGTTGTACACAAAAATCTGATTCCGTTCGACTTTCGCGAAGGAATCCTGCATGGCAACCGAACGCATCCGGCAGCTTTTCACTTCCGTGCCGCGCAGGGCAATGCCGCATTCGATGGTTTCCAGAATCTGGTAATCATGACGGGCCTTGCGGTTCTGCGCGAGCAGGCTGACGGACTCTTTTTCCTTTTCTCTCTCTTTTTTGGGCATAAATCAATCCTGTCAGTTCGGGAAACGTTTCTTCAATTCTTCGTCGAAGACTTTCTTCCGCGGAGTATTCGCATCGGTCAGGGATGCCTGGAACGCATTCAGCAGCTCCTTCTGGCGGGCGGAAAGCCCGACCGGAGTTTCCACCGCGATTTTGACCAGCTGATCGCCGCGTTCACCGCCTTTGAGAGCCGGAACCCCCTTCCCTTTCAGCCGGAGCATCACGCCGCTCTGGGTCTTTTCCGGAACCCGGAGACGCGTCTTGCCGGCCAAGGTCGGAACCTCGACGATACCGCCGCACGCGGCAGTGGCAAAATCCACGGGAACTTCACAGATGATGTCCCGTTCCTTCCGGGTAAACACCGGATCGGGCAGCACATTGATGACCACAAAAAGATTCCCCGGCTCGCCGCCGTTGGTACCGGCCTCCCCTTCCCTGGAGATCCGCAGTTTCGAGCCCGTATCCACGCCGGCGGGAATATGCACATGCAGTTCCTTATTCACACTGACCCTTCCGGTACCGGAACATTTCGGACACGGGTTGGTATTGACCGTTCCGGTCCCGCCGCAGGAAGGACATGGCTGCGCCATCGACATGCCGAAAATCCCCCCGCCCGAGGAAATCTGACCGGTTCCGCCGCAGCGCGAACAGGTCGTCCTGGAAGACCCTGCCGCAGCACCTGTACCGGAACATTCCGTGCAAATATCATGTTTCGACAGACGGATTCGTTTTTCGGCACCGAAAACCGCATCGCTGAACGAGATATTCAGCCGGTATTCCAGATCGGAACCGCGCTGGCCGCGGGAACTTTTCCGTCCGCGCCGTCCGCCGCCGAACATCTGACCGAAAATATCGGCACCGTCCATACCGCCGCTGCCGCCGAACATCTGGCTGAAAATGTCATAGGGATCGCGGAAACCGCCGCCCTGCCCCTGACCGCCGAAACCGCCGGCGCCGCCAGGTCCGCCCGGACGGAAATAATCCGAACCGAACTGATCGTACTGGGCACGTTTTTTCGGATCGCTCAGCACATCGTAGGCCTCGGAAACTTCCTTGAATTTTTCTTCCGCAGCTTTATCGCCCGGATTCTTATCCGGATGATATTTGACCGCGAGTTTCCGATATGCCTTCTTCAATTCGGCATCCGTTGCGGTTTTGGACACACCTAATATCTGATAATAATCTTTCGCCATATATCAAACCCCCATTTCCTTGACAAGACCAGCTGAGATCAACGGCAGAACTTACTGTTTTTCCGTTTTTTCAGCCGGACCGGAACTGACGACCACATTGGCCGGTTTGAGCAGCCGGTCGCCCATTTTGTAACCGAAACACCACTGCCGGATGACTTTCCCCGCGGGAACGGTATCGGAGGCTTCCTGCGACATCGCTTCCTGCGTGTTCGGGTCGAAATCCTTGCCGGTGGCATCGATCCGTTCGATCCCCAGATCGGCAAAGGCACGGTCGAATTCCGCCCGGATCATTTTCATGCCTTCCAGCAGGGACTGCATGTTGGTCGTGGTTTCGGTAGCCGCCACCGCCATCGAAAAATGATCGAATACCTGGAAGAACGGATGCAGCGTATCGGTCATGGTATTATAACGGACCGCTTCCATATCTTTTACGGCGCGTTTGCGCTGGTTTTCCATTTCCGCGAGCAGGCGGAGACGTTTGTCTTCCATTTCCAGCAGCGCTTTTTCCAGTTTTGCCACTTTTTCTTCCGGCGTTTCGGGTGCGGGCGCCTTTTCCGCTTCGGGAGCAGCTTTTTCCGTTTCAGGAGAAGCTTTTTCCGTTTCGGCAGCCTCTTCGGCCGTTTTCGCCGCTTCTTCTGCGGATTCAACTTTGATCTTCACTTCCGTATTCTTTTCCTCTTGCTTGTCCATAGAATATATCCCTTCAAATTTTGTTTTTTCCATTGATTCCGGAATATAAAGCGTAATATACTTCTCCGGCGGCTGTATTGCAAACCGTTTATCCGGAGAAATTCTTACGATTTATATTTTGGCTTCCGCCGGTCTGCTCTGAAAGGTGATCTTCGAGTCTTTGGCATCGACCGTCAAAACCATGTCTTCATGCACATCGCCGGCAATCAGCATTCTGGAAATCGGCGTCTCCAGACGATTGACGATTTCGCGTTTCAAAGGTCTGGCTCCGAATTCCGGATCGTAGCCTTCCTCGGCCA
>JAZUCR010000836.1:0-6384 GCA_045639225.1 Victivallales bacterium | reverse complement strand
AATGAAACTGATTTTCCGTCAGGCGTGAGCAAAACCACCGGACTATGTTTTTCAATATGAGGTTCATTTTATCTCCATTTTTGATAAGGTAAGATAATCTCTTATCCGGCAGTTTACAAATTCCAAAGTTCAAAAAAAACGAGGGAGAGATGTTTTTTAGTCTTTCCCACACTCGAAACAATTGGAATTTGAACTCAATTCAGATTTCATAAAATAAAAACTATTTGACACTAACATACCAATAAAAAGGAGGAATCCGCATGAAAAGCAAATTTTTCCAGAAGTATTCATTGAAGATCGGGAAGGGAAAAGAATCTCCCTTCATGCAGAAATACAACGTATATCAGGACGGCACCGCGTCGATGTACCGTGATGTCGACGGCACCTTGTGGGCAATGAGCGGACATTCCCACATGGGAAGCATCGCAGTGTTTTCCGGAACCTGTCTGGACGACATGGTCAAACGCTATGAAATCCTCACCAATTTCTGCATCGGTCATTGCGAACATGCCTTCGACGGAGTCCGTTATCCGGAAGGGATTCTGCCGCGCGGCAGCATGTGGCCGTTCGGACTGTATATCTGCCCGAAAACGCACCGCTTTTTCTGCTGGTTCCACAATGAGACCGGCTGGAACGGCAAAGGCACCGCATACGACGGGTTCGGATTGTGCAAAACCCCGAAATTCGATTCCGATTTCCGTCACGTGGGGCTGATGCATTCCGATGACGAAGGACGGAATTGGACGTTCGACCGCTGGGTGCTGGCCGGCCATGAAGCCGCCTTCACCGATCTCTACAATCCCGGCGCGGGCAATGCCGTCGGACAGGATTCCTCCAAGCTGATCCGTCTCGGCAGCGGCGATTTCAGCCTGTTCATCCCGCCGGATGACGAGTTCATTTACATTTACTACAACATCATGACGCTGAACCTGAACAAAAATACTTTTGACGAGGCGTGGCAGCGCTGCGATGTCTATGTTGCCCGCTGCCGCAAGCGGTCCGACGGTCTGATGGGCGATTTCGTCAAATATTACGACGGCAGTTTCTCTGAATCGGGCCTTTTCGGGTGTGAATCGATGGTCCTGGCGGACGGCTGGCATCCGCGCGTGGTTTACAGCGAGCCGGAAAAGCTGTATCTCATGTCCAGCAAGCCGATCATCGCCTATAAGAAAGGAAGAATCCCGGATGCGGATGACAAGGGCAAAGTGGTCCAGATCGCAACTTCGTCCGATTTGATCCATTGGAGCAAGCCGGAAATCGTGCGACAGAACGGCAAACCGTGGGGCAATCACTATAACGCCATCGTGTCGGACAGCAAGGTCGGACAGCCGTTCATCCTGTCGAAAAACACCTTCTCGTTCCTGACCAACCACAACGGGACCGATGTGCTCCGTTTCCAGGCGAAACTGACCCGGAATCGTTCCTGATTTCAGCTCTGTCCGCTTCGGGCGGATATAACGAAACAGCCTCAACTGTCGTGCGCGGCAGCTGAGGCTGAATTTTATACGGAGCAGGGGCGCAGCGGCCGTCCTGAACCTTGATCAGCACGCCGGTCGCTACCGCTGAGCCGCAGTATGAATTCATGCCTGCTTACTTTCCGGCGTTCGATATGCGGACTCCATCGCGCGTGAATGTCATGCCGCCGCAGTGGAACCAGGATAAAACTTTTTTTTTGCGGATGGTATTTTCGGCAATACAACCTGTGAAAACTCCTGTTCTGGCAACGTTTCGTTTTCCTTTTCCTTTTCCTGATGGTATTTACGGTAATCCTGCCGGTGAAAACTACCGTTCGGGCAAAGTTCCTTTACCCTTTTTCGAATGCAGAAGTTTTTCGATATATCCGTACTGGTACGGTTGTCCGTACCAGTACAGTTTTGCATGCCAAAAAAAACGATTTCGAACTGAAAACCGTGTTCTATATACTGGTACGTACCAGTATGGATAATTTCAAAAATCATGCTTTTTGAATCGATAACAAAACGGATATGACGGTTCATGCCGGAATGATTTTTCAGTAAGTTTCATCAATTGAAAACGGACATGACGCAATGGATTGCAGAAGTCAGCAGTGGGCACAGTACCGTATCAACAGGCGGAAAAGTCCGAATCCCGATGAAGGCGAAAGGAGAGTTCCGATGTCACGAGAAGCAGAGCGACGGATTGGGTCGTCCACATCTCCGGCAAGTGTCCAGAAACAGCAGGAATCAGGAAGGCACCGTAAACGGAAGCGTATGTAACGTGGTGTGCGAGGTCTGGATTGAGGAATACACCTCAAAAATCCCTCCTGCCCGATATTATCCGCGATGGAGACAGTTGATGGATCAGGAATCTTTTGTCTCAGGCTCTTGTCCCGAAAGCATTACGGACAGAATCGGACCGATAATCAGAAAAAGCGGTGTGATCCAAAGACAGGTCCAGAAGCCGCAAACCAGCCAAATATATGTTACAATGAAAAAATCCAGAGAATAAAACAGGAAGGATAAACTGGAACGATATTCCCGCCGAAAAAACTCATCGACAACACCAAAGAGGAAAAACCCCCCGCCCAGTGCAGGAACCAGGGCGAAGAGGGACCACCAGGTCAGATTCACAGAATAAGCCAAGCCGGTCATTGCCGCAGCAAACAGAACGATTACGAGGCAGCCCGTGGTGCAACTGTGGTCGGAAGTCTGATCCTTTGAGGTATCCTTGCTGTCGTCCGATTTGTCGGAGGATTTGTTTTCGGGTGCATTTTTCCTCGGATTCCTCCGCGCACCGCTGCGAGGCTTCCGCGGGTTGGAATCGGAAGCGGCATGACGTTTTTTTGCTGTCGAAGAACCGGGGTCGTCATACGGTAGATTGTGAAGATGCCGGTACATGATATCGCCGGCGAGGTCGCGGACGATGTTATCCGGAGAATCGAGAAACAATGCATAAAGCCTTTTCGATTCCGGATCGCCGGATGCCCGTTTCTGAACGAGGTCAATCAAAACCGGTTTCAGTTTATCCGGGTCATATTTCATTTCGGCCCCGCAGTCGGGACAGCTGCAGCTGAAGCAGAGTTTGCGTTTCTGGATGGATTTTCCGCAGTCAGGACAGGTCACAACGTAAGATTTTCCGGTATTCATGTGACAGCAGTTTCAAGTTTGAATGTTCTTATCCGATTCAGCAGAAATCAGCTGAAAATCAAAAAAAACCTCAGCTGTGAAAAAGAGACCACAGCTGAGGCAGAACCGTCATAGACAGGATCAGAGTCCGCCCAGAGCCTTGAGCAGCACGCCGGCCGCCACGGCCGAACCGATCACGCCGGCCACATTCGGGCCCATGGCATGCATGAGCAGGAAGTTGCGCGGATCGCTTTCCAATCCGACTTTGTTGACCACGCGCGCCGCCATCGGCACCGCAGACACGCCTGCCGCACCGATCAGCGGATTGATCGGGTCTTTCGAGAACTTGTTCATGATCTTCGCGAAGATCACGCCCGTGGCAGTCCCGACCGAGAACGCCACCGCGCCGAGGATCAGAATACCGATCGTCTGCTTGGTCAGGAACTGATCGGCGGAAAGTTTCGCACCGACCGCGGTTCCGAGGAAGATCGTCACGATATTGATCAGCGCATTCTGCGCGGTATCGCTGAGACGGTCCACCACGCCGCATTCACGCATCAGGTTGCCGAACATCAGCATGCCGATCAGCGGAGCCGCATCGGGCAGCAGGAACGCGCACAGCAGCGTGATGAGCAGCGGGAAACAGATCTTTTCCAGCTTGGAAACCGGACGGAGCTGTTTCATTTTGATTTTGCGTTCTTCTTCGGAGGTAAGCAGCTTCATGATCGGGGGCTGGATGATCGGCACCAGTGCCATGTAGGAGTAGGCCGCCACCGCCACCGCACCGAGCAGTTTCGGGGAGAGTTTGCTGGTCAGGAAGATCGAAGTCGGGCCGTCCGCGCCGCCGATGATGCCGATCGAAGCAGCATCTTTCAGGTCGAACGGAATACCGAGCTGGGAGAGCACCAGCGCGCCGAGCAGCGCGAAGAAGATCCCAAACTGGGCCGCACCGCCGAGCAGCGCGGATTTCGGGTTCGCCAGCAGCGGACCGAAGTCGGTCATCGCGCCGACGCCCATGAAGATCAGCAGCGGGAACACGCCCGTGTCGATACCGACCAGATAAACCATGCCGAGCAGACCGTCAGGACCGGAGATGCCGGCCAGCGGGATATTCGCCAGCACCGCACCGTAACCGATCGGGAGCAGCAGCAGGGGTTCGAATCCTTTGGCGATCGCCAGATAGACCAGAATCAGGCCGACGACCATCATCAGGACACGGCCCAGACCCAGGGTCCAGGTCGCGGAGAAATTCGACTTCGTCTGATTGATGAGGTCGCAGATACCGGTGCTTTCCCAGAGGCCGGCGAGCAGTTCGGACATGCTGCCGAGTTTCTGCGCGGCGGTGCCTTCTGCGACGGCGTCATTGACCATCAGGACCGGGGCGAAATAACCGATGATCGTGCCCGGTTTGAGGGTCTTGGACGGTTTCAGACCAGGGTTGATCGCCAGGGGCAGGAAATTGCCCATGTTTTTGCATTTCGCCTTGCTGTAGCCGGGCATGGTCAGAACCAGGATCTCGCGTCCCGGAGTGATTTTCTGATTCACGGCCACGGATACCGAATAAATCGTGGCATCCGGCGCTTCGATCGTTTTTCCGGAGGCGTCTTTCAGTTTGCTCTTATACATGAGGGCATAACGTCCGTCCGGCATTTCGAACCACTGGAACAGGTTGTCTTCCGCAAAGGCCAGGTATTTCGCCTGGGTGCGGAGAAATTTGGCCTGCTCGGCGGTGAAAAGTTTATCTTTGTCCTTTTGGGTGATTTCGACCAGCGTATGGCCGACTCCGGATTTGGGGTCGAGCTTCATCGCTTCGTATGAATCTTTCTTCGGCGCATCGGCGGCCTGCAGGGCAAAGCCCAGACCGGCGAACAGCGTCAAAGTCAGAAAGATGGTTGTGAGCTTCTTCATCCTGGATTACTCCTCAATGGTGGCGATCGCCTGATCGGCGGTGACCACGTCTTTGACGTTCACGAGGATCTTGGAAACGCGTCCGGCCTTTTCGGTCTTGATCTCGGTTTCCATCTTCATGGCTTCGATGATGACGATCGTGGCGCCGGCTTCGACCTGGGAGCCTTCCGGAGCGATGATCTTGGTGACGGTGCCGGGGATCGGCGAGGTGACTTCGAACCCCGCGCCGCTGCCGCCCGCTTTCGGGGCCGCCGCCGCAGCCGCCGCGCCGGTGGCCACGCTGACGTCATAGGTCTTGCCGTCGACGGTGACTTTGCCGCCGTTGACCTGCACGTTGAAGGTCTTGCCGCCGACTGCGACCGTGTAGGCTGCAGCTTCGCCTTTCTTGGCGGCTTTCTTTTCCTCTTTATAACGGATGCCCATGGGCTTGTCGCCTTTCAGGAAAGCCAGACCCTTGTCGCCGCAGGCCGCGATGATGAAGATGTTTTCATCGGTAACCGGCAGGCTGTTCTCCTCGAGGACGGCGGTGGCGGCTTTGATGCCGAGTTTCGGATTGGCGTCGTTGATCTCGACGACGGACTTGGTGGTGGGTTCCATCTTGAGCTGTTCGGACGCCCATTTGACGACCTGCGGATCCGGCGCGACCGGAGTCTTGCCGAAGTAGCCGAGGACCATCTTGCCGTAGCCGTTCGGATCGAGTTTCCAGGAACCGTCCGGATTCTTGCCCATGACGGCGTTGCGGAACGCCTGCTGGAAGTAGAACTGGGAGACCGGGGTGACGGAGGTGCCGAAACCGCCTTTGGCGACGACTTCGCGCATTTCCTTGATGCAGATGTCGTATTTGTCGAGGCAGTTGTTGTCGCGCATCATCTGGGTGTTGGCCGTGAGGGCGCCGCCGGGCATCGGGCTGAAGATGATTTCAGGCGAAACCTGCATGGATTCCGGCGGCATGAAATATTTGTCCATGCATTTCTTGAAGACCTTTTCCACGTTCATGATCTTTTCGGGATCGACATCGAGCGTGTAATCGGTGCCGCGCAGACGATGATACATCACGAGGATGTCGGCTTCGCAGGTGCCGCCGGAAAGCGGGGCCATGGCGAGGTCGATCACATCGGCGCCGCCTTCGATCGCGGCCCAGTTGCAGGCGACTGCCATGCCGGCGGTGTCATGCGTATGGAACTGGATCTCTTTGTCTTTGCCGAGCAGTTCGCGGGCCTGTTTGACGGTTTCATAAACCGTTGCCGGGGTGGAGGTGCCGGACGCGTCTTTGAACGCCAGACTGTCGAACGGAATGTCGCTGGCGAGGATCTCTTTCAGGCGGTCGATATAGAATTTCGGGGTATGGGCATAAGCTTCATCGAGGCCGGGAGCCAGCCCCATCATGGTG
>JAZUCR010000835.1:0-1685 GCA_045639225.1 Victivallales bacterium | reverse complement strand
AGAGCGGATGGGCGATTCCGATCAGCGCGCGCGCCCGGTCTTTGAGATTCTTTCCTTTGAGGCGGGCGATGCCGTATTCCGTGACAAAATAGTCGGCGTCGGTTCTCGGAACCGTGACTGATGATCCGTGGGAAATGTGAGGGCGGATCCGGGAAACCATTTTTCCGTCTTTTGTGTGGGAAGACGTGATGGCGACAATGGAGCGCCCTTTGGAGTCGTAG
Organism: Victivallales bacterium; assembly: GCA_045639225.1. GTDB lineage: Bacteria > Verrucomicrobiota > Lentisphaeria > Victivallales > UBA1829 > SIG94. The sequence goes on along the minus strand of JAZUCR010000835.1, from coordinate 1,464 downwards.
GACATATCTGCACCGCGCACGAAATCAAGCTGTCCGCCGGCTCCGCTGATGATCCGTTCGCCCATGGAACCGGAAACGATCTGTCCCATCAGATCGACCTCGATGCAGGTGTTGATGCTGACGAAATTGCGGCAGCGCGCCACGTTCCGCGGATCGTTGGTCCGCTCGGAATTCTGCAGGGACACGGCCGGATTCTTGTTGATCTTGTCGTAGAGATCCTGGGATCCGTAGGCGAAGCAGCCGACCATTGTTCCTTTATCGAATCCCTTTTTCTGATTATTGATGACGCCGGCTTCCCAGAGTCTCATGACGCCGTCCGAAATGATTTCGGAATGGACGCCCAGGTCTTTCTTTTCCATCAGGGCTTCACAGATGGCGTTCGGGATATTGCCGATGCCGATCTGGATGGTGTCGCCGTCGTTGACCAGCTGGGCGCAGTATTCGCCGATTTTCCGGTCGACGTCTGTAACCGGACGCCACGGTACCGCCGGCAGCGGCTCGTTATGTTCCACGATGTGGGTGACTTCATCGGTGTGGATCATGCAGCCGGCAGAGGAGCACCATGGCACCTTGTTGTTTGCCTGCACGATGACCACGTCTGCCGCGCCGACAGCCTGCCGGACGAAATCGGCGTTGACGCCGGTGCTCATGTAACCGTAACGGTCCGGCGGGGAGACCTGGATTATGAAAACATTCACCGGGATTACGCCGTCCCTGAAAAAGTGGGGAAGTTCGTAATAGTAACAAGGAACGTATGTCACGTTCTTCTGATTCATATATTTTCGCGTGGTTCTGGACGCGAACAGCGATTCGTGGATGAAGTTGTCTGCGTATTTTTCGTCGCAGTAATCTTCGCCGCCGCTGCTGAGTCCGTGCATGATGCGGACGTCGTGGAAGGAGTCCGCGTTTTTGATGATGGCCCTGACCAGGTATTCAGGACGGGAAGCGGCGCCGCCGACCAGTACGCGGTCGCCGTTGTTTATGGACTGTATTGCTTCGTCTGCCGTACACAGTTTATCCATGTAGGTCTGTCTCCAGTCGCTCATGAAAAACCTCCGTTATTGAGGGAAATGCCGGAAAGAACGGCATGCCCTTAGGAAAACGCTGATGGGTTCGGCGTTTTCATAGACAATTGTTTCACATACTATATGCAATTATAGCATAAAACAATGATTTCGCAGACGTGATTTCGAGAAACAGGGGGGAAATATTAATTTTGAAGGTCAATAAACTGCATCGCGGGAGACAGCAGACCATTGCGAAAACTCACAGAAAGTCCCCTGACTTTCTGTTCGGACCGTTCTCCATTATTTTCACGGGATTTGGACACCCCGTGAAAATCCTGCTGCCTCTTAGAACACTATACCGCTTGAGTTCTTGACCTTTAGACAAAAGAGCTCGGACGGAGATGCCTTCAGGACTCCATTCCGGACTTGTAAACGGTTTTATTCCCCTGGCTTCATG
>JAZUCR010000834.1:0-30721 GCA_045639225.1 Victivallales bacterium | reverse complement strand
TGCAATTTGACTTTGGCAACATTTGAACCTCAAAAGCGAAATCTGACAAAAACGCTTTTTTAAAACCATATTCCTCCACGCAGAGAATTGCTTTCAGCAAGGGCTTTTTCATATTTTTATGTGATTTCTGTGGTTTTTTCTCGCGTTTTTCGCTCTTTTTTTCTCCGGATCCTCAAAAAGTCATCGAAAAAAGACCCGTCCGCAGCTGTTTTCCTCATTATCGAATGTGGATATCGGAAAAATCGGTTTGTCAGCGCACTTTGATACTCAATATTATGGGAATGAGCGGACATGTTCTATATTATGATGGCGGCAGGTAAAAATTCCCCGCAGCAGAATAACCCCGCATTTGATCCATTCTGGAAACGATAGCATCCGGCTTTTTCCTGCCTTGAGCCAGCTCAACATTCTCTCGGAAAATTTCAGATTTCCGTTACGATTTTCAATTTCCATTAAATGCGTCAGTTTCAAATGATTTTTTTCCATGATCCAGGAACAGAATTGAACGGCAGCTGCCCGCCTTTTTCGATAATCTTCTGGAGATGTTTGCTTTCCAAAAAAATAATTGTTGTCATGAACCCGATATTTTACGGACGGGTTGGAAAAACAGTACTTATTAGCACAGACCAGATCGGTCCCCCATACCAATAGATCATCTGCACGTGTTTTCCAAAATGTTTCATTGTCGGAGCAAGGAAGAATAGTTTCCGCAATACTGCGTCTCATGGAAATCGCTGACGTTGATGTTCCCCGCCAAACATGCCGCGTGGCAACGGAAAATGGATTGCAGCCGAAAAAACCATCCGGATAAATCATGTCAGATCCTGATTGCAGCCCGAAATATTCTATTCTTCCCATAAGACAGCCACAGTCGGAATGTTTTGAAAACAACTCGTCGACTGCGGAAAGATATCCTGGCTGATACATGTCATCTGCATCCAGAAAACAAATGATTTCACCAGAGGATGCAAGAAATCCGGCATTGAATGCAGAAAGTTGTCCGCCGTTGAGCTTGGTTATAGTCTTCATCCTGTCATCGTGAAAAGAATCAATCACTTCAAGCGATTGATCGGTTGAACCATCATCAACTACGATCAGTTCAAAATCAGGATGCTTTTGAGATAAAACACTTGCGATTGCCTCTCCAACATATTTCCCGTAATTATAGTTGTTGATTAAAACACTGATTTTACTCATTTTCTTTCATCCCGGGTTTCATTGTTTGTGTCTGATGATGATCTTATGAAGAATCAAAAATGCTGAAGCATTCAGTTTCTTGTTTATTTTCCTCCATCGAACTTTTGAAACTGCAGCCCGTTGCGGGACAGGCTCAATTCTTCAGGATACGCGATCAGAGTCAATTCGAGAGACAATTCCGGGTCTAAGAATTCATAGTGATATGTATATTTTAATCCCCAGGATTTCAGGATCTCCATAATGCCGAACATTTCGTCAGGACAGTGATAAACAGCTATGGTCAGAACAGGATGATCCCGAAGTATTGTTTTTCTGGCCCCCCGGATCATTTTCAATCCCATACCCTCAATATCTGCTTTGATCAAACCAACGCAGGCATCATAACCTGCAACAAAATCATCCACAGTTGTCTGTTTTACTGTTGACTGGCAATGAATATCTTCATGACAACAGGAAAACAGATTGTCGCAGAAAGGTAAATCTCCAGAGTTTTCACCCAGCGCAACCTGATAAATTTCACATTTCTCCTGCAGTTCTGTAATTCTGGAAATATTATTCTGTAACATATTAAACATTTGCGGACTGGGTTCAAAAGATAATATCCTTTTCGGATTGTAAGCGAGAAATGACAAGGCAGAATCCCCGATAAATGCCCCGGTATCAATGAATAGCTTGTTTTCAACATATCTGGTTACGGAATCAGGCAATAAACTCAGTCCATGAGAAAAACAGCATGAACTTTTTTCCAGTGTCATACCGGGCAGCAAGCTTAAATGGTATCTCCAGCAGAATTTCTTCTTTTTAAGCCACAGCCAGATGCGTTGCTTCCAAGAAAGTTTTTCTGATAATCCGGAATAATTGTAGAAATAGCGTCGCTTATCAATCACATTGCCCATTAAAATGAAAAACATAAAGCGGCGGATATTATCTTGTGATCTTTTATCCAGAAAGCTGATATCAGGCAAATCGTCAAGTGTCTTATATTGATTGAAAGCTTTTTCTCCCTCAGATCCATATCCGATGTGCGGATTGATTCTCCAGTCATGAAAAAGAATATTTCCGATCATGACTATTTTTTTGGAAATTGTCCCGGGAATCCGATATATCAACGATGAAAAAAATGATAAAATCTTGCGTGACATAAAGTAAAACTCCTTTCCTGAATCCTTGAGTATACTCTTCCTCGTTTCGCAGTTTTTATGAATCGACTCATTGAATACCGGATCTATTTTTTTGAAAATATTCGTCATAATCATATTTTTTCATAATATATCTCTGATTAAGACGAATTCAAGACGAAAAAGTGGTTTTTTTTAGGATTTATCCAGTATTTGTGCTAAGTTAAAGGCAAAACCGGTAAACCGACTCACCGGAAACAAGTCAATGCAAACCTATGAAAAAGTCATTCAGGAAGAACGCAAATGCATAAGATCGACAAAGACATCATTGATGCATTGAACCGTCTCATAGATGATTGCGGGTCCGCACTGGAAGTGGAACGACGTACCGGGGTCACGAATTCAACGCTATCCAAATACCGTAGCGGAAAAATTCCTCGGATGAATGATTCCACTTGGGCTGCTTTGGAACCTTTCCTGCGGCCGTTTCTGAACCATGCATCCCGTCCCTCTGTTCCGCAGGAAACGGATCGATCCGTGCAAATGTCCCTGCCGTTGGATTATTTGAATCATTTGATTCGGAAAATCATAACCAGCTCGGATCTTTCCAAAGAAGAACGGATCAAGTTTATCCGACTCCTGCTGGAATTTTCAGATGAGACACGATAAATCTTCGACCTTCAAGGTGCATCGGAATAGTTCAGACTCGTGCGACTCATCCTGTACATTCTAAATTAGAAAAATCAAACTGTTTTCTTGAAAAGAATGTTTTGATGCAGGTTTTGTGCGAAATCTTATGATCCTTCAGCGCTGAAATTTATTTTTCCGTTGAACCATTCCGGTCTCAATCGAACAGCCAGGCGGCCGGTGAGGGTTCTTCCTTCCGTTTCGGCCCGCTCGCAAATTCCACTTTCAGCACCGTGCAGAGCTCGTCCGGCGGCAAGGCCGGCAGATTTTTCAACACCAGTTTTCCGGTCTTTTCGTTGTAATCGAAATCGATCGGTTCGCCGGAGGCCAGGAACTGCGCCTTGACCGCCTGGGCATCCACCCGGACCGCGGTCGCCGTATGGCCCGGCCAGCGGAATATGCACCAGTAGGCGGTATTGCCGCGGCGCGTCCAGACTCCCTGCAGGTTCAGATCGACCAGACCCGGCTGGGAACTGCCGATCAGTTCGCAGCGCTGCGAATTGCGGATCGCTTCCTCGTTGCGCTTCAGCCATTGCCCGACCACGGTGAGACGCTCGATCTCTTCCGTCCGCACATGGCCGTCCGGCATCGGTCCGATATTCAGCAGATAATTGCCTTCGCCCTGCGCGGCCTGCACCAGATGCTGGATCAGCTGTTCCGGCGTTTTCATGTTCGGATTGAAACGGGTATAGCCCCAGCCGCAGGAATCGCCGATGCACATGCAGCTTTCCCAGCCGCGGCCGGGACGCGACGCCTTCACCACCTGTTCCGGCGTATCCAGATCCTCTTCCAGACCCGACCGGTTGTTGATGATGATGCCCGGCTGCAGTTCCCGCACCATGGCGTTCAGCTCGCGCGCCCGCCAGAAATTGATCCGGAATTCCTTATCTGGATTCAGATCGTGCATCCAGCCGCCGTCGTATTCCAGCAGGTCGATCTGGCCGTAGTTGGTCATCAGTTCCCGAACCTGATTGTGGATGTAATCCACCAGCTGTGCTTTCGATTCCGGATATTTTTCCGGCTCGAAATAGCCGGGATAACGCCAATCCAGCAGCGAATAATAAAGTCCGACTTTCAGTCCGCATTTCCGCGCCGCTTCCACGTATTCGCGCACGATATCCCGTTTGCAGCCGTGTTTCGCGCTGGTGTAATCCGAATACTTGCTGTCGAACAGACAGAATCCTTCATGATGACGCGTGGTCAGCACCACATATTTCGCTCCGGCCTGTTTCGCCAGGGTGCACCATTCCATGGCCGCATCCGGCGAGGGTTTGAATTGATCCGCCAATCCCTCGTAATCCTTCGGTGCGATCCGTTCGGAATACATCGTCCATTCTCCCCGTCCCAGCAGGGAATAAAGTCCGAAATGGATATAGATCCCGAATCTCGCTTCATGAAACCATTTCAACCGTTCTTCATAAGTCATTTTTAACGCTCCTTCCGATTATGATTTTTCCGAGCTGAAAGACGCCGCCGGAAATTGCCGATTGTAAAGAATGCTGTTCGGATACTGCGACCAGGCATAGCGGACATTCAGCGGATTTTTCACCTGCCTGGATGAAAGCACGATGGAATCGCCGCAGATTTCCGCGTGATCGGCGGGGAAATAATGTCCATCGGCACCGGCCAGGTAAAAACTTTTTCCCGGTTCATCCCGGAGTTCCAGCCCGTCGGCGAAATGGAAAAACACCCGCAGCGAGCCGTTTTCTTCCGGCTTCACTTTCCAGAAAACCGGTCCGTACGGCAGGACGTCGTGATGGTAGACCTCATACAGCGCGGCGGCGGCGAGACGGTGTCCGACCGATTTCTTATCCTCCGGATGGATGTTATACCCATCGCCGGTATCCAAGGCAGTCACCAGATACACCCCCGGCAGGTTCTGACAGGACCGGCGCTGGGATTCGCGCAGGACCGCCCACCTCGAAAACTCATCATAATCTTCCTTCGTTTCATAATCCGCCAGCTGCACCTGGAAAAACGGCAGATCGGGCTGTTCGAAACGGTACCGCCAATCCCGGATCATGGTCTCCATCATCTGCTGATACTGGGCCGAGGATTCCAGTGATTTGGCATTGCTTTCCCCCTGGTACCAGAGCACCCCGCGGATCGCAAAAGGCAGCAGCGGGTTGACCATGCTGCCGAACTGCAGTCCGGCGGTGTTGTTATTGTTGATGCCGGGTTTCAGGGCGGCGCTGCCGAGCATTCCCCAGTCAAATTCCGCCCGGGCTTTCCAGTCGCCCGCCAGCGGAATATCGTGCGTTCCGCCGGACAGCCGGTACAAGCTCGAGCCGCCGTTCAGCGACCCGTCGAAGATAAATGAAAAAGCGCGGATCGCGATCACGTTTTTTCCCGCTTTGACCAGATTTCCCGGAATACGGTACTCCCGGGGATGATTGAAATACTCCGTTTCATTGTCTTTTCCGGTCCGGCCGATCTCGACATTATTGAAATAGGTGATATCCTGTTTGTCGATGCCGCCGGTGTTCAGCGTCAGGTCTTTTCCCGCCATTTCGGGCGGCAGTTCCAGCGTCTTCCGCACCCAGACAGCGCCGTTGCCGGCGATTTTCTGAAAGATCCAGCTGCCGGGCACCTTCATGGTTTTCCAGTCCGAATCATCGAAATCCGGGTCTGCCCAGCCCTGGCCGAATCCGGCGTTGCCCGGATCGGGACGGTATTCCCATTTCCGCGCAACGGGCTCTGTCGGTCTGATCCAGGTCTGCCGTTCCCGGCGGATCGCCTCCCAATCATCGATCAGCGGCCGCGTGAACGGGTTGGTCCGCAGGGCTGCCGGACTGGTCCAGGTCTCTGCGATCGAACCGCCCCAGGAGCAGCAGATCAGACCGACCGGCACTTTCAGGAGGTTCCGCAGTTCCAGTCCGAACCACGCGCCGACCGCGGACGCCTGCGGCGCATTGTCCGTGTTCATCTCTTCCCATTGACCGGTGAAATACTTTTCCTGACAGCCGGTGACTTTCAGAGGGACCGTGATAAAACGGATTTTTTTTATCCCCCGGAGATGACCGATGAACTCTTTTTCCTGCTGCCGGGCGACGGACGGCTGCGCTGTGGACGGGCCTTTGTCTTCCGGCGCTGCCTCTCCCAGTTTATACTGCATGTTGGACTGGCCCGAACACAGCCACACTTCTCCGATCAGCACCTCGTGCACCGTGACCGTTTCCGCCTCGTTTTCAGGCGAAAACACCTTCAGCTCGAAAGGCCCTCCGGCGGTCAGCGGCGGCAGATGCAGCAGAAAATTACCATCTCCGGAAGCGCGGGCGAATCCCTGTTTCCCGTTGATTTCCGCCTCGATCAGCAGTCCCGGCAGGGTTTCTCCCCAAATCGGCACGGGCTGTCCCTGCTGCAGTACGGCCCCGTCTGAAAAAAGTGTTCCCAATCGCATTGCAATTCTCCTCGTTCTGCCGTAACATACACGAAAACATTTTATTTTCAATCGGTATAATCGGATTTTCCGAGTAATTTTAATTCATCTGAATGCGTTAGCTCCTGACCGTTTTTTTGGAAAAAATTGTTTTCCGATTTGACATCCGGAAAAACCGCAATATAATATACCGTTAATAAAATGTTGTACACAACACTTTAGAAGAAACAAAATCAGGAACAAACAGATGGGTAATGTAAACAGTTATGCGGGCAGTTCGGATAATGAACAGATCGAAGCCGCCATCCGGGATCGGAAAAGCGGTCCGGTTGTGATATCGGCAAGAATATCGGAGAGAGAACCGGAGCGGAACTGGTGGCTGCTGGATCGTGCTGTCCTGCTGCCGGAAAATACCACTGTCATCATTGAAAACTGCAAAATCAAACTTTCGGATTCCTGCCGGGATAATTTTTTCCGAAGTGCCAATTGCGGATTGGGGATAGATGAACCCGAAAAGATCTCCGATATCCATATCTGCGGTATCGGCAGAGCCGTACTGGAAGGGGCGGATCATCCGCGGGCGACCGGGGACGGGGGCAAGGTTCTGGCATGTCCATGCCCGAAGAATTTTTCCGGAGCGGAACATCCGTCTTTCGAAGATCTGCACCGCCACAGTTACGGGACTGATGCCGGAAAGCCGGGAGAAAGCCAGAACGGGGATTGGCGGAACATCGGTATCCTCATGGCAAATGTCGATCACCTCTCCATTGAAAATCTTTGCATCATCGAGCAGCATGCCTGGGCGATCTCCCTGGAATCGTGTTCCAATGCGAACATCAACCATATCGAGTTTCATGCCTGCATGACCCGGCATATCGATGGTGCGGACCACAATACGGAAAACCAGGACGGCATCAACCTGCGGACCGGCTGTCATGACGTCATCATTTCCGATATCACCGGGACCACTGGAGATGATGTCATTGCCCTGACAGCGGCTCCGGGCCTTCGCAAACGCAAGGGCGGCGAGCTGAAATCAACCCAGGTCATGTCCAATGATTTCTCCAAAAGGGACAAAAACATCACCAACGTCATTATCCGGAATGTGCTGGCCCATTCAGGCGCGCCGTGCAACATGCTGCGCCTTCTGGCGCTCGATGGCGCCGAGATCCGGAATGTCACCGTGGACGGCCTGGTGGATACGTCGCCGGATGATTTTCATACGGACGGCACTGTGATCATCGGCGGATTGGTGGGGCTTATGGGTGAACCGAACCATCCATATGGGCACCAGTTGGAACGGTCGGTTTTCAATGTCACTTTTTCGAATATCATATCGAATGCGAGATGCGCATTTCACATCCGCGGAGGATTGCATAACGCTCTTATCAGCAATGTCATCAACCGGAATCCGGACGGGGCGATCCACAGCCGCAGTGCAGAGTATCTGAAGGAATATGATATCCAAATCGCCAACATATCGGATCTTTCCAAACCAGCGAAATAAAAATACCTGACGGCTGCGCCCGCCGCCCGTTTTCTGCGGACAGTTTTTATTGTGCTTCCAGCTGATCCACGCGGGTTGCCAGCGTTTTCAGATTCGGATCGATCTGTCCGGTTTTCCGGAAGGTTCGGACCGCATCGAAATACTCTTTCGACAAGGTTTTGATCCGGTCGCGGATGGAATCGGCTTCCGGACGGCCGTCGAACCGGTTCAGTTTTCCGAGCATCCGGAGATGCATTCTGCCGAAAGCCTCGCGGGCCTGACGGAGTTCCGGCGCTTCCGGGAACAGGAGTTTTTTCCGTATGGCCTGTTCCTGTTTTTTCCGGGTTTGGATCAATTGCCGCAGCCGGGAAAACCTCTCCATATCTGTTGCGCACAGCAATCCGCCGCAGCCGGGAGGCAGCGACAGTTTTCCATTACTTTCACGCAAGGTATCCAGATCATATAGTTTTTCTCCGTCTTTCAGCGGAATGCGGACGGTTCCGGTCTGAGACTGGAACAGATCCCGGTTGATCACGATAAACAAAGTTCCATATTCCCCGCACCATTCCGACAGGGAAAAATCCGTCGGGACGGCGGTTTTCCTGGGTTGTTCCGGCAAGGTCCGGTCCCGGAAGAAACTCATGACCGGAACGATTTTCCGGGCGGATTCCCCGAGTGCTTTACCCGTATCGGTAAGATTGCCCCAGGGGTCGCAGAGTGTCCGGTCGAAACTTTCCCCCCGGCGGGAATCGACCAGCAGATACGGGACTGTGCCCTGCCAGATAAAACCGAAATATCCGTCGGCACCGGCGGCAATGCTGTTGAACGCCTCATACCGGATTTCGGCAGGTGAGGGAAAACGGAATGTCGGCTGGCCGCCGATCCGGAGTGCGAACCCCTGTCCGATGAACCATACCCGCCTGCCAGCGGCATAATTCCGGGCATTCCGAATCAGATTGGCCTGATTGTCCAGCGCATTCACACTGTTTTTCGGGGACAGTCCGGCGGCAATGCTGTATGGATCGATGGTTATGACATCCATAGCCGGCCCGAGTTCTTTTGCCACGCTCATCATGTGTATGGCGCTGGTCACCGGGGCGCCGTCCCCGGCTTCGGCTTCGATCCGTTTTTTGTTCCTCAGATAAAGACCGCTGTCGGTCGGTTCGTCCTGACCGTAGAAAGCCACCAGATTCGGATGACGGGCCGCCTCCCGGATTTCCCGGATAAACGGGTCGTCGTCCTTCAGCCTGGCGATTCCGGTGGAACAGGTTTTGGTTTCCAGCAGGAGCAGATCGAACGCTTTGAGCCGGTCCAGCCGCTGCAGGATGGTGTCGGGAAAAGCTTCGGTGAAATTCGAATAACCGTTGAACCCGGCGAGCCGGATCCGACGCAGATTTTCCAGCTGCCGTTCCATAGGTGGCTGACCGAAAAATTCAGCGTTGGTGCGGTCCGCCTTCCGGACGGTGTGGATCACCCCGAACGGAAATACCGACCCGTTCCGGAACTGCCGGTAAGGGGGGGCCTTCCGGGCCTTCATATATGCTTCCACTTCGGGATTTTTCGCCCGGACCAATCCCGAATCGGCGGGATCGGCTTCATAGAGGGAAACGTTCCGGAGACGGACTTCCGCACCATGAAAAGCAAATTGAAACCCCGCCAGCCGGTCGCCTGACATTCCATCCGCCTGGATTCCGGTAATTCCTCCTCTTTTGTAAAGGGCGCTGTTCAGGTGGACCGCAGCCGTTTTCCAGCCGCCTGTGACCGCTTGGAAGGGAACCGCATATTCGTTCCCTTCGGTTTCATTTTTCAAATTGACATCGACCCTTCTGGGGGTCGGGACCCGGTATTCGAATTTCAGGAACGTGAAAGGGGTCACAAGCGGACGCTGCAGGTCTTTCGGGAAAGTATAGATCGGGGTGTTCCAGCCCGCCCTGCCGTTTTTCCGCTTGAATATGATTTCGGACCCTTCAACCGAAATCCGGACCGAAGTGTCATGTCCCCAGGCGGTCCAGCCGTTTGCCGGAATCGTCCGGACATTGTTTTCAGGTGCGGCAAAGGCTGAGGTCAGGACCGAAAGCAGGAAGATTGTCGGAAACAGATTTTTCATGGTTCAGTTTCCTCTGGCAAAATAATACCGGGCTTTGATTGCCGTCGGAATATTTCCCGCGGGCAGCTTGAACGGTTCGACATGACCGTCCACCAGCAGCAGGTTCGTCGCCTGCATGTGCCGGAAAATCCGGTTGATATATTCTTTGCTGTCCCCGAAATGACCTTCATCGGAAATGTGGCTGTAGGTGTCCTGGATATGGACGATCCGGGAGGTCTTTTTGAACTGACTGATTTTCGTCGGTTTGTGTCCGGCATCGCCGTATCCGCCGATCCGGTAGCTGGCTCCGTAAGAAACCCGGACCTTGATTCGTTTCGAATCGTCCCCGACCCCGCCCAAGGTGCTGTAATTCGCATAATCCACCGTGGATTTCAAGGCGAAATCATCATAGATCTTCGGACCGTTGATAAACGGATAAAGATGCTGGAAGAACGCGTAGTTATGCATTCCTGCGAACGGCAGATCCGAAGACATGTGAACATTTGACATGAAGCAGGGCGGGAAGTATTCCTTATAGGTGTCCGCAAACTGGAAGGTGGCCAGTCCCATTTGTTTCAGATTGTTGGTGCAGGCCGTGGAATGTGCTCTGGCTTTGGCTGCATTCAGTGCAGGCAGCAGCATTCCCGCCAGAATCGCGATGATCGCTATCACGACCAGCAATTCTATCAGTGTAAATAATGACAGATGCGCAGCCGCCTTTTTTTCTTTGATTCCCATTTCATTTCTCCTTGGTTTTATGTAATTTTGCAGTTGATTTCCGGTATACGATCTCTGGGCGGATCAGCCGGAGAGTTTCCGGATTATCCGGATGGGCGTGGTTCCAGTCCAGCAGATCGAAAGCGGCACGGAAATGCCCGGCCAGACACGGGTCGCAGCTGGTGACCGGAGGAAAGGCGAATTCAGCCAGCGGGGTGTTGCCGATGGAAATCACCGACACGTCACCCGGTATGGAAAGTCCGGCTTCCCGGATGGCCGCCATAGCTCCGTACATCAGTTCATCCGTAGCGCAGAGAATGGCGGAAAATGAAGTCGTCCGAAGCTGGTTCCGGACTGCCTGACAGGCTTCCCTGATGCTGTTGCCGTTGTTTTTGGTCAGACGGATTTTCAGATTCGGATCGAAATCGTCTCCCAGGCGATTTGCCCAAACCGCTGCCTGCAGATCGGCCAGACCGTCGCCGGCATTTTCATCAAGGCCGAGAAAAGCGATCCGGCGATGTCCCAGACCGTGCAGATGATCCATCAGCAGATTGATTCCGCAGGTGTCATCGCATTGGACGCAGGGGATGCCCAGCTTATAGCTTTGACTGCTGAGCATGACGAACAACTCCGGTTTTTTCATCACGGCTTCCGCACCGGAGAGGTTCATCAGCCCCAGAATGGTTCCCTGATCCAGACTGATACAGCTTTCCAGCAGTTTCTCCAATTCGGTTTCGGCAGCATCGATCAGCCGGAACGAATGTCGTTTTTCCTTTGCGATCCCCGGCAGTATCTGTTCCACCAGACGGCGCACCTGGGGATCATAACTGCTGCTCAAAATGATATTGACCGGCTTCTTCTCCCAGCTGCTGTCGGGATAATATTTCAGATACGTGCCCGAACCGACTTTCTTTTCAACGATCCCGCCCAATGTCAGATCGCGGAACGCCCGGCGGACGGTCCGGATATTGACCTGCAGGCGCGAAGCCATCTCACGCTCGGAGGGCACCCGTTCCCCGATCAGGCAATTTCCGCCGGAAAATTCCCGGATCAGCGCATCATAAACCAGACGGTATTTGCACGCGTCTTCATTCTTTTTTACGGAATAAGTCATTTCTGTTTCTTCTCAAGTGTTGTATACATCATTTGATTTTGGTATACTATATTGCAGTTTTCCCGGATGTCAAATCGGAAAGCGGAAAAAACCGGAAAATTATGTTTTTTAAACGTCGGAAAAGCAGACTGCGGTCAGGACAAAGTTCCCTGAGCGGACTGATTTTTGCGCAGCAGGTCCGGCAGATCGATCACATCGACCCATTCCACTTCGGGATCTTCGCTCAGGGCTTTGATCTTCTGCTCGAAACGTTCCCAGAGCGGGGGATATTCCATCATTTCGTAGGAGTGTCCCCAGAAATAAAAAACGCCCGTCTTTTTCGCCTCGTCGAAGATCTTCCAGAACTGCCAGTTGAGAAAATGACAGCTCGACGCCAACGCAAGCGGATTTTCATTCAGGGTCACATCGGCCAGATTGGCGGTGGTGCGGCCGTAGCGGAATCCCGCCTCGGCCAGCAGACGTTCCGTTTCCGGCGTGTGTTTCCCGTTCGGCCAGGCGAAACCGCGGCATTCCTGCTGGAACACATCTTCCAGAAAGTTCCGGGCATCCACTGCCGCTTTCAGGAAATCCGCATCCGGGATCACTCCGGCGGTTTCGTGTTTCCAGCAATGACTTGCCACCTGAAAACCGCTGTAGACCGCTTTCAGGTCTTTCTTTCCGACCGCGCCGCCCCGGAAGCCGTTATGGCTCCACCCTTTCGACAGCGGATCGGTCCAGAATGGCTGCACGGTTTCTTCCGCCAGGATCCCCGGACACAGATTGAAGGTGGCTTTCGCATTGTATTTGCGGAGGATTTCGAGCAGACGGATATCCGTGGCGACTCCGTCATCCCAGCATTGCGCGACTTTGATCATTTTCTGTCTCCTGTCTTTTGATATTTGATGATCTGAAACGAACGCGGCGAATCCAGCCGGATCACCAGCGAGGGGAGCTCCCCGCCGGAAAGTTTCCGTGTTTCGCCGGTGAAAAATTCGACTTCGTAAACGGCTGCCGGGTCCAGTCCGGCCAGATCCAATTGAAATTCCGGATCAGGGCTGTTTTTGCGGCGGAAGATCAGGACCATGCCGCAGTTTTTCTGCGGATCGTGGATCTGCTGACCGTTCCATTTCGTCCAGTCGTTTTCCGGACCTTCGACCAGCGGATAGACATCGCCGGTCAGGTGGATGTCCCGCAGCTGCTTTCCCCATTGCACCAGTCGGCGGTGCAGATCGTAATCGTTGTCCGGTTTCGGATCGCGTCCGTTGAACGCCCAGCCCTCGCAACCGTATCCGCCGCCCAGACCGCTGGCTGCATGATAAGGATCTTCCGGACCCCTGTTCAAGGTCCCGTGCAGCGGCAGCCAGTCGTCCAGATACAGGTTTTCCAGCTGAACGCATTCTTCCTCGTAAACTTGTACCGTGGCGAAATCGCTTTGGCACAGTGGAAACGCCAGAGACGCGGTTTTGTAATCCAGTTTCCGTCCGCCGCTCGAACAGTTGTCGATAAACAAGTCGGGAAAACGTTCCCGGAGTTCCTGCCAGAAGAGGTAAAACCCTTCGATGAATTTCATTTCCGTGATCCCGATCCGGTCCGGTTCGTCGCCGCTTGCCAGATGGGTATGGGATTCCATGTTGAAATCTTCCCGGTAGTCGTCGATTCCTTCGCGTTCGATAATCCCGCTGATGGTCTCGAACAGATATTTCCTGGCTTCGGGAATGCCGATATTCAGCAGAAAACTGACATTTTTCCCTTCGGCGAAAGCCTGCTTGTCGCCCAGCAGCCATTCCGGATGTTCCTCGATCACCGGCGCCCCCGAACCGGAAAAAATCCGCAACGATTCGAACCAGACCATCAGGCGCATTCCCGCGCGATGCGCGGCATCGGAAATCGGCTTCAGCCCATGCGGATGCGCCCACGTATTGATTTCCCACGAACCGACCCGCCGCACCCAGTTGCTGGTGTATTGGCTGTTCTCCAGAAAATGCGGACACGGCCCCGGTGCGCCCATCCATCCGGCATCGATCCAAACCTCTTCATAAGGAAGTTGCTTTTCCCGGGCTATCCGGATCCGCGCCACCTGTTTGTCGGTTTCCAGACCGCCCCAGAACGTCAGACAGAACGGCGGCTTGATCAATTCGCCCCGGCTGTTTTCAGGAGAGTGATGCGCAATCATGAAACGACGGAATTCATTCTGTCCGTCGCGGATGCTCTTGCCCTCACGGAAATGGATCAGAATGCCGGGCTGCATGACTTTTTCCCCCGGATGCAGCCGGAAAGCGGCCCGTTTCATTCCGCAGCGGATCCGGCTTTTCCTGCCTGCGCCGAACACTTCATTCTGAATTTCCTTTTCCACCGAGAATTTCCAGGCGCCGGTCCACCCGATCGCCAGATTGATCCCGTTCATCGGATCATTGTCGATTGCGAAAAACGGCAGATAATCCGTGGAACTCCGCGCTTCGTGACATTCCAGTTCCAGCTTATTGCTCCCCGGGCGGGAGAAGAGGTCGCGCCGCTGCGGCAGAAAATCTGCACCTGTCGCCTTGGAACCCAGATGATACCGGACCGTAAGACGGCTGTTGCCGTCAATAACCCAGTCTTTTACTTTTTGCGTCCCGAAAACAACCAGGTCTTCCGCCTCGTAATCCAGCACCGAAAGATCGGAAATGATTCCCGAATCGGCATCCCCGATATTTTCGAAATACGGCGTATATTCGATCACCGGAAAATCCGGCCAGACGGTCATTTCCAGAGTCAGCCGGACCGTTCCCGGAACAACATCATAGATCATTTTCCGGTTTCCCCCGGTTCCCGGTTCGACCCTGCACGGGATTTTGCTCAAATCCCAGGGCTTTCCATCGTAATGGAATGAAAACGGCTTGACCGGACTGTTCGTGTCCAGCATTTCTTCAAACGATTTGCGGCAATACAACTCAGTTTTCTCCTTGATACTGAATTATCTGAAACGAACGCGGCGAATCCAGCCGGATCACCAGCGAAGCGAGCTCGCGTCCGGCAAGTCTGGACTTTTCGCCGGTGAAAAATACGACTTCGTAAACGGCTTCCGGGTCCAGTCCGGCCAGTTTCAGCTGAAATTCCGGATCGGGACTGTTTTTGCGGCGGAAGATCTGGACCATGCCGCAGTTTTTCTGCGGATCGTGGATCTGCTGTCCGCTCCATTTGCGCCAGTCACTTTCCGGCTCTTCGACCAGAGGATAGACGTCACCGGTCATGTGGATGTCCCGCAGCTGTTTTCCCCATTGCACCAGTCTGCGGTGCAGTTCGTAATCGTCGTCCGGTTTCGGATCGCGTCCGTTGAACTGCCAGACTTTGCAGCCCATCCCGCCGCCCAGCCCGCAGGCCATGTGATACGGATCGGCCGGACCCCAGTTCAGCGTCCCGTGCTGCGGCAGCCAGTCGTCCAGATACAGGTGTTCCAGCTGGACGCATTCTTCTTCGTATGGCAGGAAACAGGCGAAATCGCTCTGGCACAGCGGAAACGAAAACGACGCCGCTTTGTATTCCAGCCGGCGGCCGCCGCTGGCGCAGTTGTCGATATACATATCCGGAAAACGTTTCCGGAGTTCTTCCCAGAACAGGTAGAACCCTTCCACGAATTTCATTTCCGTGACGCCGATCCGGTCCGGTCCGTCGCCGGACGCGAGCGCAGCATCCGGTTCCATATTGAAATCTTCGCGGTAATCGTCGATCCCTTCCCGTTCCATGATGCCGCTGATGGTGTCGAACAGATATTTCCGGGCCTCCGGGATCCCGATATTCAGCAGGAAATTGACTTCCTCCCCTTTGGCAAAAGCCTGCTTGTCGCCCAGCAGCCATTCCGGATGTTCCTGGACCACTGCCGCTCCCGAACCGGAAAAGATCCGCAACGATTCGAACCAGACCAGCAAACGCATTCCCGCCTGATGCGCCGCTTCGGATATCGGCTTCAGTCCTTTGGGATGCGCGTAGGTATTGAAATCCCATGAACCCACTCGCCGCGGCCAGTTGCTGGCGCAGTCGGTGTCTTCCAGAAAATGCGGACACGGTCCCGGCGATCCCATCCAGCCGGCATCGATCCAGACTCCTTCGTAAGGCAGCTGATGTTCCTGTGCCGTCCGGATGCGCCGGATCTGTTTATCCGTTTCGAGCCCGCCCCAGAATGCCAGCAGCAGCGGAGGAACGATCAGTTCGCCGCGGCTGTTCCGGGGTGCATGATGGGCGATCATGAAACGGCGGAATTCATTCTGCCCGTCGCGGATGCTTTTGTTCTCGCGGAAATGGATCAGAATGCCCGGCTGCATGAGCCGTTCGCCGGGATGCATCCGGAAAGCGGCGCGTTTCATCCCGCAGCGGATCCGGCTTTTCTTCCCGCGGCCCCAGATGATTTCGGTGATTTCTTTTTCCACCGAACATTTCCACGCACAGGACCAGCCGATCGCAATATTGATCCCGTTCATCGGATCATTGTCCACTCCGAAAAACGGCAGAAAATCCGTGGAGCAGCGGCCGGAGGCGCATTCCATTTCCAGCTTGTTCAATCCCGGACGCGAGAAGAGATCCCGTTTCTGCGGCAGGAAATCCGAACCCGCCGCTTTGGATCCCACATGATATCGCACACTGATTTTGCTGTTGCCGGTGGGATCCCACTGCTTCAATCTCTGTTCCCCGAAATACACCGGGTCCTCCGCCTCGTAATCCAGCACGGAAACCTCGGAAATGATCCCGGAATCCACGCTTCCGATATTCTCGAAATACGGCGTGTATTCGATCACCGGAAAATCCGGCCAGACGGTCATTTCCAGCGTCAGCCGGACCGTTCCCGGAACCGCTTCGTAAATCATTTTCCGGTTTCCGCCCGTTCCCGGTTCGATCGTGCAAGGGATTTGGCTCAGATCGCAGGGCTTTCCGTCATAAGAAAACGAAAACGGCTTGACCGGACTGTTCACGTCCAGCAGTTCTTCGAAGGTTTTACGGCAATACATGGCTCCTCCCGAGGTTTATTTTAAGGAAATGACAATGATTCCGACGCAGACCGCGATCAGTCCGGCCAGACTGAGGCGGGCGAATTTTTCTTTCAGGACCAGCAGACTGTAAAGCGAAAATCCGGAGACGCACACCCCGATGGAAACCGGATATGCGAGTCCGCCGCAGCCGTTCTTCGCCAGCAGATCCAGCCCGCGGTAGAAAAGGAACAGACTGGTGGATGTATTCAGGATCATCAGGACCAGAGCGGTGATCCATTCGCCCCGGCCGCCGAAATTCCGCTTGCGGATCATCCCCGGCAGCGTGGTGATCGAAAAGCCGATCAGTCCCCCGAAATATACCCCCGTGGTCCGGACCAGACTGCCGGTTCGAGCAGCCGGAAGATAGGAGGGCAGGGAATTGCAGCAATGTGTGATCAGGACCAGCAGGAAAGCCAGAAACGAAGGGAGCACCCAGTTCTTCCCCCGTTCGGCCGATGCGCTGTCCCGCGAGATCCCCATAATCAGGACTCCCGCCAGAATCAGCACCAGACCGATCAGCCGGACCGGCGCCGCCGGTTCGCCGAAGAAGATCACTCCCATCAGAAAGGAACCGATCATGCCTCCCTGCATGATGCCCCAGACCAGACCGTTCGGTCCGCGCTGCATCGCCTGCGAGGTGAAAACATACGAATAGAAGAGGGCGATGCCGGCCAGACAGCTCAGCAGAAAACCCCATCCGAAGATCTGCCCGGATTCCGACCACGGCGCACTGACCGCCAGCAGCAGCGCACACAGCAGGGTCGCTCCCAGATAATTCAGTCCCTGGACGATATTGTAATCCCAGTTCCGCTCGGAACATTTGCTGACCGAGATCCCCACCCCGATCCAGCAGATACCGGATATCACAACCAGCAGAAAACCTGCTAAATTGTTCAACATGATTTTACCTCATCTCCTTCTGAAATTGTCGCTCAAATCTTTTCCGGTAAATATAGCACGGAAAACCAATAATTCCATGGTTTTTCTTTTCCGCCGCCTTCTCTTCTCGGGGGATATAAGCGGCAATCATAGCTCAATCTTTCTCCGCCAGCATTTTCCGGCTGAAATTGGCGATCGCATCGCAGTCGCTGAACCGGGCGATCCAGTTGATGCCGCGCCCTCTCCATTCGCGCATCGGCGCTCCGCTGGCGGTGCCGAGCATCAGGCCGGCAGCATGGGTTTTCTCCGCAATATAATCCATCGTCTTCATCACCTCCGGATGGGAGGTCTGTCCCAGCAGACCCATCGACCCGGAAAGATCCATCGGTCCGATGCAGATGCTGTCGATCCCCGGGACTTTCAGGATCTCCTCCAGATGACTTACCGCATCGACGTGTTCGATCTGGATGATGACCATCGGGTCGGATGCGGACGAACTGAGATAATCCGGCAGCGGTTCACGCCCGTATCCCGTGCCGCGCCGCGCGCCGAATCCGCGGTTGCCGACCGGGGGATATTTGCAGTTCGCCACAGCTTCTTCGGCGTCTTCGCGGGAACGGATCATCGGTATGATGATGCCGGCGGGCGCGAGGTCGAGGATCGGCTTGATGATACCCCATTCGTTCCAGGCGGCGCGCACGAACGGTGCACATCCCGTGCCGCGCTGGGCCAGTACCAGATTCTGGATGGTCTGCAGTGTATGCGGACAATGTTCCGCGTCGATCCAGGTGAAATCGAATCCGGCCTCGCCGGCCAGTTCGCCGACCACCGGATCGGCCAGCTGGACGACCAGTCCCTGACAGATTTTACCCGCGGCGATTTTCGATTTGAAATCTTCCAGATGATTCAATTGCATATTCATTCTCCCGGTTTTTCTTTTCAAAGTCCAATGATCTGCAGATCTGCTTATTTTTGCCAACCTGTCAACCCGCCGCTTTTCCGTTCCGGAACAGTTCATTGATTTTCCGGAAGGAGTCCGCCCGCATATTCCAGGAAACATCCAACGGGTAGCATCCTGTCCGCACCACGGTTCCCCAAAGTCCGTATTCACGCATGCACAATGCCTGCTCCTCCAAAAGACTCCAGAACCGGTCGCAGTGTTCTTCGAAAAGGACCTTGTCGCAAGTGCAGCAGGTCGTTCCTTCGCCCATCACGATCGGGGCACCGGGCAGAACCTCGTCTCTGATCTTGATCACGCTGGCAAGACCGTCCTGGAGATACGGAATGAAATCCCTGCATTTCTCCTCGAATTTCTTCGACAGACGCTGTTCCAGTTCCGGGATCTTTTCCGGATCCAGTGAATTATAAAGCAGCATCCGCGGAGTCCACTCGAAGCCGTTGCGGATCTTGGTAAAGCGGGAACGTTCCCGGACGATATCTTCATAAGTCGGTCGGTCTTTCCTCAGAAAATATTCGGTTTCGGGCGGAAACACGATATCGTTCTGCGTCCGCCCGGAGAGGGACTGGTCCAGCCAGCCATACAATGAAAACCACATGTAATAGTAGTGGAAGTTGAGGATATCCGCGTTGCGCGGGATCAGATCCTTCATCATACGCGGCGTATGACTGTCGTAGGCGAACAGCAGTTCCGGATGATTATGTTTCAACGTGTCATAACCGGCTTCGAGCAGCGGACGCCATTCCGCGGCCTCCTCCGGGGTGATTCCCGCCGTATTGCCGGTGAGCGTAAATTTCATATTGTCGAATTCATTGAACAGTTCGACAAATGCCACCACCTGAAGCAGGCCGTTTTCCCGCAGCAGCTCCAGGACGCGATTATGCTCATCCGTAAAATAACGGATCCTGTCCGCGGCAGAGGGGAGACCTTCGAACAGTTCCGCATTGATCGTTTCTTCCAGATGCCAGTTCGTATGCATGTAATACCAGCTGGAAAGAATGAGCTTGATCCCGTATTTTTCAGCGGCTTTGCAGAAAATCAGCAGACGTTTCGGGATGAGTCCGGATCCTGCGCCGGGCTTCTGCCGGGTCGCCTGATAAGGCCCCGCCTGAAGATGCCAGTTGACCTGGCCGCGGGGCTTGCCGCTGATGTCGCAGATCAGGCCCGCTCCGTCGTCCATGCGGACGCAGTTGAAGCCACGGTCCCTGATCTCCCGCATTACCCGGTCGGCAAAAGCGGGGTACTCTTCATCCGAAACCGAGTTGAACAGAGGCCACATCCAGAAACAGATCGTAAGACAATCCGGTTTGCCGGCAAAGCGGTCCTTCATGCGTTCAGGCACGGCATTGACATTGAATGACATCTTTCATGCTCCTTCCGGTGGTGAAAAAACTCATGACGATTTGCAATCAGTCATTCTGATGCTATATTGCACATAATATATGATGAAATGGAAGTTTTACCATGTCCGATTGCGGAAATAATATATCCGATTACGTAAATTCGGCGCTGCTGCCGAGGATCCGGATCAGCTGGATCTCCGGGGCGGATACCGCCGTTCTGCCCCCGTTCACCAATTCGCCGTCACCCCTGCCGTATACCGCCGTCAGCTGTCTCCTGCCTTATCGCAGGATTCCTTATTCGGGCGTGAATTTCCGGATCGACGGCAAACGGTATTATGCCGCGAGCGGCGACTGTCTGATCTTTCCGGAAGGCTGCCGCCGCTGGTTTTTTCGCGACGATGAGGGACACCGCAGCATCTGGTCGCATTTCCGGATCCGGCTCGAACCCGATCTGCCGCTGCTGAATTTTTTCAAGGTGCCGCCGGTCATCCGGGGGACCGCCGCGCTCCGCTGCCGCAGACTCCTCAGCCGCCTGAACCGCGGCAGCCGCAATATACTGTCCGATGATGCCATCCGGGTAATCTCCGAGCCTCGTTCCGGCAGTCTGGCCGATCAGCTGGAGGTCCAGGGGACTGCATTCCTGCTGCTGAAGGAAATCCTGGCTCTTTCCGAACCGAAGGAAACATTGTTTCTGGCGGTCGACGGATTCCACGAACTGGAAAGTGCCGTACAGCTGATTCACCAGCACAAATTCGAAAAGCTTTCACTGGATGAACTGGCGCAGTCCTGCCATTGTTCCCGCTCGTCCTTCGAAAAGAAATTCCGCAAGGTGTTCGGGATTTCGCCGGGCCGATATCTGCTGAACCTGCGTCTTTCCGAAACCGAAAATCTGCTTCGGAACACCAATGCCTCCTGTGCTCAGATTGCCGAGGCCGCGGGCTTTTCCAACCAGTTCATTTTCAGCCGTCTTTTCACCGGCCGGTACGGCATTCCGCCGCGGGATTACCGCAGCCGGAAGGTTTTCTGCTGAATGGCCGTCATCCGGAACCGGATCAGCGGAACGGTTATGCCAGTCTGGACGCGATAAAAAACGCCGGGGAGTCCATCGACTGGTCCGTGAGGAAACAGTTTTCCTTATTCCCAGTAAAGGTCGCCGATTTTTCCCTCGGTCTGATATGCGACATCATCCAAACCGGCAATCCGTTTCCCGTTGACCGTGATATTGCGGAAAGTAAAACGGGACAGGACCGCTTCATCGGAATAATTGGCCAGGCGGAAAGGCAGTTTCAGCGGCACTCCCGGTTCGGTATCTACCAGGATGTTTTCAAACAGAATATCATGAACCGATCCGGATTTTCCCTGCCAGCTGCCGTAGTGCCGATTGTCGATATTGATCAGCTTCGGGACGCCGATCCGGCCTCCGGGATCATACGTCTCATTGTCAGACTGCTGGTGGATTTCCGGCAGGGTGTCGGCCTGATATTCGATCCGGATATTGCGGAACGTGATGTCATGAATATCCGCATAAGCGCCGTTCTGAATATCCAGGCAGACCGCCGAGTTGTGGATGAGGTCGCAGTTTTCAAAGGTGATCCGCGCATATTCCGGCGCTCCGGTTTCGACTCCGAGATCCAGCGATTTGCCCCAGCCGGACCAGACGACGCAATTCCTTACCGCAATATCGGTAAGCGAACGGCCTTTCTGCCAGTTCACCGTTGTCAAACCCGCATGATCCAGCCCCTTCATCACAATCGAATCATCGAAACTGCGGACAAAAGAATCGGTAATTTCAGCACTGTCGGTGTTGCAGAGATCGATCCCGTCTGTGTTGTAGCGCCATTGTCCAAGAATCTTGACATGGTCGACCAGCACTTCGGAACAGCCGAAAAAACTGGTGGTGAAACAGGCGGAATCCTGGATGATGATGTCACTGATCCGAATGTCTGATGAATTGTAGAATTTCAAGGTCGAGTGAAGGATGTCTTCGAAGAAACTGCTGAACACCCGTTCTTCCATGCCGCCGTGCAGTGTGCCGCCGCCGAAAATCCGGATGTGATGAACATCCCTGCCGAAAAGACTGCCGAAAACGATCGCCTCGGGATCGATATAAACCGAATCGCCCGAATTCAGACGGATCAGTCCGGGGAAGTGGATCCCCGGCCCGAAATACCACTGGACCGATTGACGGTCGGCAGGGGCCTTGATGCGGTTATAGAAGAAATAAACCGCATGATGACTGTTTCCGCATTCCAGCACATACTGCCCCGGTTCATTCAGGACGAACTCGATCCGGTCCGGAGCGGTCTTCTGCGGGATGATCCGCCGGGACAGCGGGCGGACAACAGCCTTGTCCCCGTTCAACCCGCCGTTCAAGGTTACATGAACCGGTTCATCGGCGGCGAAACTTACGAATGCCGCCATTTCCGTTTGATTGACCGGGCGCTGGGTTCCGGGCCAGACCCGGTTGAAAGGAATCGCCGATTCCCGGCAGCTTCGCACCTGAACAGGCTGACCGTTCAGGTGCACGGAAAGATGTTCTGCAAAAAGTTGTCCGGAACTGTTTTTCAAGGCAGGGCAGCTCCAGGGAGCGGTGACTGTTTTCAGCATGGTGTAAAAAGTTCCATATTTTACCATCGGGTTTTATTCAATTCAAATCCTTAAGCACTTTCACGCACAGCTCACCGTGAATGGCACTGGCCGGGGAGTTCAACACGTGCTGCGCGGAATAGATGGAAACGTCTGCGTCCGGGATAATGGCCAGAAATGCCCCCGCTGCGCCGCTCCAGCCGTAATCGTAAAACCCGGTTCCCGGCTTCGGACAGCGCACCCCCAGACCGTAGGAATGATAATTACAGCCCCAATATTGTTTTTCGATCGCTTTGCTGACCTGCGGACAGGTCATCCGGGCGATGGTGCCGCGCTTGAGCAGCCGTTCCCCGCTCCGCAGATTTTCCAGGAAGAGCATATAGTCGTCCACGGTCGAAATACAGCCCGCTCCGCCGCTTTCATATTCGGTTCCGAGTTTATGGCTTTGGATTTCCGGACCGCAGCGGTTATACCGCCGGGTTTCAGGATCGTAACGATACTGCGCGGCAATCTCCCCAAGCTCGTTTTCCGGCAGCAGGAAGGTCGAATGTTTCATCCCGAGCGGATCGAAGATTTTCTCCTTCACATAAAGCCCGAACCGTTTGCCGGAAACCACTTCCACCACGGCGGCCAGAACATCGTGTCCGAGACTGTAATTCCAGCCCGAACCCGGTTCGAAAACCAGCGGATCAAGCGCCAGATATTTCATCGCTTCACGGGTCGGCATTCGTCCGGAGGTTTCGGCAATTCCACGCAGGAGATTTTCACTTTTGAGATTGTAGGTCAGTCCGGCAGTCATCGTGAAAAGATGCCGGATCGTCATTGGGGTCCGGACCGCTTCCAGTTTCCCGTCCGTGATTTTCGTCAGATGCCGGAATTCCGGCAGGTATTCATGCACGGGGTCTTCCAGCCGGATCAGATCCTGTTCGACCAGCTGCAGTGCTGCGGTGCAGGTGATCACTTTGGAACAGGAATAAATATTGTAGCGTTCCGTTCCGTCCACCGGTTTCCGGCAAGCCTCATCGGAATAGCCTGACTGATACCGGAACACGCAGTTCCCGTGCTGATATACCAGGCAGTCGATCAAAGGGATGCCCAGTGATTCGAAATGATGCAGAAAATCCAGCGTCGCTCCATGCTGTTTCATTCGTGAAACCTCCTGTATATATCCCCTAAGCTGCACTGAACGGGAAAAAACCGGCGAGAATTCTGCGTGCGATTTCAGCCATTCCCCTGTTTCCCGGATGGTTTTGCACTCCTTCGTGTTCAAATTTGCCGAGTGCAAGCATGTTCTTGTCCCCGGCAATGTCCGCTTTGACAAATGTCAAATCCAGATTGGCAGAGACCCAGGACAGAATTTCATCTTTCCAAACGTTAGGCCAGAAAACGCCCCGCACAACCGTATGCGGTTTCCGTTTCCCGGAGAGAAAACATTCCAGCAGTTTCCGGAAAGCATTCCGGAATTCCAGACGCTCCTCTGCGGTTTGCAGTGCCGCGACGTTCTCCCCCAGCGCCACGACCAGATATTCCGCCTGAAAGTCGATGAGATCCCGATTTTTCATAAAGTCGTAATCTCTGAACCCCCGCTCAAAACTTGCAAGATTGCGAATCCGGACATCTGCAGGACGGCCAGTCGCCCGTTCAATGCCGCGGCTCACCAGATGCACATAATCCTGTTCCGCAGTGTCGGCCGCCATGCCCCATTCATGGTTCCAGCCGATTTCAGGCATGACAGGATGGATGGTAATGGAATTGCCAAGGAATAGTATCTTTACTCCACCGGTTCGGAATTCCGAGGCATCGGCCATCCCCTGATTCATTTGCAAAGACTTATATATTTCCGCATCGGAAACAGTCATTTTTCAGCTCAGTTTCAATGTGTTGTGATAATAATGAATCATTTTACGGGAATACAGTAGACATGGGTGGCGGCGGAGCTGAACGAATCGGTGAATTTGCCGCCGCGGTTTTCCACGAGCCGGTTTTCGAACAATACCCGGATCTGTCCGCGGTATTTGCCCGGGATCGCGATGTTCGCCGCCGCTGCCTCGAACGAGGCGTTCTGCGCGATGATATAAAGCCGGTCGGCATATTCCAGCGCCAGATGTTTCAGCGCGGGACTGCCTGAGATTTTTACCTGACCGGAAAGGTCTTTCCCTTCGGTGATGAACGTCAGCGAGGAAACCTGCTTATACAGCTTTTTCGCTTCGGTCCAGACCTCGGGATAATTTTCCATCCGGAACTGTCCGCACTGATACAGTCCGACGGCATTGACTTTCATCCGGAGCGCGGCAAACGCCGCGTAGCGCGCATCGGAAATGGACGGCGTGAAGCCGGAAACCTTCGGATCGGTACGATAGAACCCGACCAGCAGCACCAGCAGCGGCTTTTTCCCGGCGGCCTTTTTCCCGAATTCGAACGCATTGTCCGTGGAGAAAAG
The DNA here is from genome assembly GCA_045639225.1 of Victivallales bacterium. Lineage (GTDB taxonomy): Bacteria > Verrucomicrobiota > Lentisphaeria > Victivallales > UBA1829 > SIG94. The sequence continues at coordinate 5,752 of JAZUCR010000834.1, read as the reverse complement.
ATTGCGTCCGCTGGCATAGTAGTCGATCATCAGATAATCGCCCATTCCGGCCATGGAATCATAAAGGTCCCTGCGGCAGCTGCAGACTCCCCGCCAGGTGTTTTCCGGCGCGCCGGAACTCGCCAGCAGTTCCTTGATTGTCGCGACCGGACGATGCACATCGATCTCATCCATCCACGCGCCGAGCCGGGCGGGATGGACCGCCAGCGGCGAGGCGGCGAATTTCCGGATGTCCGCTTCCGGCGTGGATCCTTTGCTGTAGATCCCGTAAAACACCGAACCGGAATCCAGCAGCTTGGTCCCATGTTTCAGACACTGGTCCAATCCCTTTTCGGTCGGCAGCGTGTTGCCCAGCAGAGTGTTGAAGCCCAGCGAATTCAGATTTGCCCGTCCGCCGTGGAAAGTGTAGCCGTAATAGATGACCGGGAAGAACGGCAGTCCGTTGAAGCGGATATAACCGTCTTTGCCGCTGGTGACGGCACCCCGGGCGGGCGCTTTGAAAAAGAATCCCCAGGTATATTCCGAATAAATCCCGTTGGTTCCGGTGACCGCGAACCTGACCGTGTTGTAACCGGTTTTCAGTTCGGGGACGGCCTGGACTCCGATCTTGTCGTCGGTGAGCGCCGTCAGCTTCACTTTCTGCCCGTTGATTTCGGCGCAGGACCGGGAATAATCCACCGATTTCGCGCTCATTCCCTGGACTTTGACGGAGATTTCCGCCGGTTTGTCCGCCAGAGCGGAATCGCGTGCCGGCGAGGTGTCGGAGAAATATCCGACCTGCGTATCCGCTTTCTGCGGGATGGTCAGGAATGCTTCCCGGCCCCATTTCCCGTTTCCGGCTTTCACCTGCCATTTCCAGGTCCCGGCTGCCAGTTTCGAAAAATAAACTTTCGCTTCGCAACGGTTTTCCGCGGCCGTCACCGAAATGGTTTTTCCGGAGTCAAGCGAGGTAAACCGGACCGTATAATCCTTCTGTCCGAGAACGGGCTGCCAGATCAGGTTTTCCGGCTGATACAGCACTTTGCCGGATTCGGGAAACAACGGAGCGACGGTTCCGGAACTCTGCAGGATCACGAGTATTTTTCCTTTCGGCAGATCTTTCAGGTCGAGACCAGTATACGGCTGATCCGCCGGCACGGAAAAGTTGAACGCGGGATTCGCATTGGTCAGTTCTTTTTTACCCCCGAAGAGCGTGATTTGATGCTTGAAATCCTTATCCGCTTTTTCGGGGATCAGGAGGAACTGATAACTTTCTCCTGGAGCGAAGGCCGCCCCGGCAATATCTTTTCCGGTCGGCAGTTCGGTCAGCAGCTGATCCCGGATGCTGCCCATGGCAGACAGGAATTTCTCCGCGAATTCCCGTTTCCCGGTCAGAATGATCGGCCCGCCGTACTGCGGCAGTTTCATGGATACGACACCGCTGAATTCGTCGCTGTCCAGTTCGAAAACTGCGGTTTTGGAGGGACGGTTCACGGAGATATGAAAATTTTGCAGCGAGGACTTGGCGTTGGTGAAGGGCGGCATTGTAAAACTTTCGGTCAGGGCTTTGCCGTCCGCTTTGACCGTCAGGTTCCGCACCGAGGAATGTTTGGAAACCAGCAGACTGAGCTGCCGTTCCCGGTTCTCTCCAGGCTTCAGCACCGGCATCAGCAGCCAGGCATGGAGTTTGCCGCTGCCGGACCGGAGATTGCTGGAGCTGACCGCCCAGGCACAGCCGCTGGAGATGGTCCGGTCAAAACTGATCACAATATCCAGCCCGCTGTTGGTATTGATCTCCATGGTGTAGAGACCGGATTCCTTCGGCACAAAACGGCAGATCACCGGCTGTTCCGGCCCGGGTTTCCAGTTGCTGGTCGCATTGCCGTCGTCCGGCACCGCCTGTTCCCAGACCGCTTTTCCGCTCGGAGAAAGCAGCGTGAAGACCGCCATGTCGCTGCCGATATAGCCGTTCAGGTCTTTTTTCGCGAAGGTCAGTATGACTTCCTTGCCGACCTGATCGGGGATCAGCATCAGCGTCGTCCGGCCGGTCAGCCTCAGATTCGGCAGTTCAAATCCCGCGCGGGCTTTTTTTTTACGCGGTTTGCCGATGAATTCAAGGAGTTTCTGCGCAAATTCCTTCGTCGGCGCCAGCATCACCGGACCGTATTGCGGCAGTTCGACCGCCACCACTTCAGTGAAATTACCGGAATCCAGTTCGAATATGGCAGTTCCCGCCGGCCGTTTCAGCATGATCTGATGAATATTCACCTGATTGGAGGACTTGACATATTTCGGGAGTGTGTAATCTTCGATGAGCACATTCTCGTCGGCTTTGATGCTCAGGCCGCTGAGCCGGGTGAATTTGGCGCCCGTCAATTGGATCGGCTGATCCGGTTTTTCTCCCGCTTTGAGCACGGGCATCAGCAGCCAGGCATGGAGTTTGCCATGGTCGCTCCGGAGTTTCTGCGCACTCACCGCCCAGGCACACCCTTTCGACTCCGAACGGCCGAAATGCAGCAATATATCATTTCCGTTGCCGGCTTTGGCGGTCATCGTGTAGATCCCCGCTTCCTTCGGCACAAAACGGCACGTCACCGGCTGTCTCGGTCCCGGTTTCCAATGTTTTCTGGTATCACCGTCATCCGGCACGACCGTTTCCCAAACGGTTTCACCGCCGGGCGACTTCAATTTCAAAGACACTTCATCGCTTCCGGCATAGCCGTTCAGGTCCTGTTTCTCAAAGAAAAGAGAAACTTCTTTGCCGGCCTCGTCCGGAACGATCAGGACTTTGATCCCGCCGATGATGCGGAATCCGGGAATGTCATATTTTTTTACGGGCTCCGCCGCGCCTGAAACCAGCAGAAAAAAAGCGAATACAGACAGAAAAGCAGTTAATTTTTTCATCATGATCAAATCTCCTTTCCATTTCATTTGAACGTATCCCAGTACTTCCCTTTGTTATTGCTGTTATTGACCACGAAATACATGGCTTTGTCAATAAATCCGGCATGTCCGTCCGCCCACAATATATTGGAGCCGTTGCTGTGACGTCTGGCCATGTCTTCGGGATAAATCACCCAGGCGGGAACCGATGTATTTTTCCTGACTGCAATATCTTTGGCCGACACTCCGTTTTTGGATTCGGATGTATGCAGAGAATCCGCCAGAACCAGATTGGAAGAAGGTTTGGCCATCCTTTGGAATTTTTTGATGGCTTTGGCGCTGACGCCTTCCTGAACCAGATACATATTTTCACCGTAACTGGTATTGTTTCTTCCGTTGTCCGTGGATTTCAATAACAGCCAGGAGGTATTGAACATCTTATCCGTGGGGCAAGCCAGAGATTTCAGGCAGATCCCGATCCCCTGACTGGTCCCGATGATTTTGGTATGCGGATTCAGCAGGTGCATCCAGGTACCGTTCGAGCCGCATCCGGGGTAACCGGCTCCCGGATTATGCAACATATAGGCGCCCTTGTTGGCATCCAGATAAAGATTGATCGTGTACCCCAGCGATTTCAGATTGCCCATGCAGCTGATGGCGCGGGCTTTTTCCCGGGCATTGTTCAGCGCCGGCAGCAGCATACCCGCCAGAATTGCAATAATGGCAATCACCACCAGGAGCTCTATCAGGGTGAAAATCCTCTGTCGCAATTTTTCCGATACTGCATTTTTTCTGCCGTTCATCATCTCGTTTTCTCCTGTCTTTCGGTTATTATTGACATGAATTTTGTTTTTCTTATGTGATAAATATAGCATGGATAATAAAATCGTCCATGAATTTTCTGTCAAAAAACAAGCACGATTTGACATTTTGAAAAAACAGGCTATATTCTCCGCTGAAAAGGAGTGTCGAATGGTAAAAAAAAGCAGCAAGGCGTTGTGGATGTATCTGGCATGGGAGGATTTCGGTCTGGTCTGCAGGAAACAGCTCCACACCTCGCAAAACGATACCCCCGCGGAACACGAGCACAAGGACTTTTATGAGCTGGTGGTCGTCGCCGGCGGCACGGGCGTGCATCGGAGCGGCGGACGCGATGCGGCGATCTCCGCCGGCAATGTGTTTCTCATCCCGCCGAACAGTCCCCATCAGTACGTCGAATACCACGATCTGCTGATTTACAATCTGCTGTTCAACCGTAAATTCATCCGCTATTTTCTGAGCGATCTGACCAGTCTGGACGGTTTTCAGCTGATTTTCAATATGAAAGCTTCCGAAGCGGCGCGTTCTCCCTCGGACGGGATCCGGATCGAAGAAAAACACATTCCGGAAATCATCCAGCTGCTGGATGCGATGGATGAACTGAACCGGAGCACGGAACCGGGCGTCAAAACCCTGCTCTTGAGCCAGTTCATCCATGTGATGCTGCTGCTTGCCCGGCATTGCCGCTGGTCGGGTCCGCCCAAACAGCTGGCGCATATCGGTCAGCTTTCCCAGCTGATGACCGTTCTTGCCCGGGAATATCACCGTCCGTGGAATCTCGGCAAAATGGCCCGTTCGGTCAATATGTCGGTTTCCGCTTTCCGCCAGGAATTCCGCAAGCTGACCGGCGTCCCGCCGATGGAATATCTGCTCAAGCTCAGACTGGAACATTCGGTCAATCTGCTGGGCGGATCGGGCGGTTCTCTGGGGGAAATCGCCGCCGCCTGCGGTTTTTCCAGCGCCAATTACTATTCCCGTCAGTTCAAGAAATATTTCGGCGTGGCACCCTCGCATTACCGGTAAATTGGGGCTGTCCGCAAAAAAACGAACCGGTTTGCTTGATTTTCAGGAGTTTCCCGGTTATATTGTAAACGAATCATCAAGACCGGAGTTTTTTTTATTATGAAAATTCAGGAAATCGCCGCTTTGGCAAGGGTATCGACGGCCACCGTTTCGAGGGTGTTCAGCCATCATCCGAACATTCGCGATGAAGTCCGGGAACAGGTTCTGGCGGTCGCGCGGAAATATAATTATCATCCCCGTCTTTCCGCCAAGCAGAAAAACATTGTGATCATCCGTCCGTATGAGCAGATTTATCCCGCTGCGGAATTTGTGGAGATGGTCACGTCCGAGCTGATCCGCGAACTGGCGCAGAACAATTTCCGGATCGAAGTCCTGCCTCACGACAACCTCGAACGGCTCGGCGAGATCTCCTTCTGCGGGGCGATCGGGATCGGCATCGATCCGCCGCCGGAATGGGATGACTGGTTTGCCCTGCCGCTGGTCATCATCGACAAGATCCCGGTGAAAAAAATCCCGGGCGTGGTTTATGTCCATTCCGATGAGAAACAGGGCATGGAGATCGCGGTCGGCCGGCTCGCCCAGTGCGCCTGCCGCAAAGTCGGCGCGGTTCTGCATGGCGCCGCCGGACAAGGCAATGTGGACTTCCGGAAAAAAGGGTTCCTGCGGGCACTGCGGAAATTCCAGCTCCCTGCGGATGAATCGCTGGTGAAGATCTGTTCTTCCGAACTGTTTTTCGAGGAGATGGGCAAACTGCTCCGGAGCGGGATCGACGGCGTATTCTGCGGCGGAGGCGGGAATTTCGGCGGCATCGCCGCATATTGTCTCTCGCTCTACGGCAAAAAAATCCCCGCGGACATCCGTCTGATCAGTTCCGAACGCCAGCGCATTTCGCGCTACTGCATCCCACCTCAGACTACGATCTCACCGGATTACCGGCAGATGGCGCAAATCACGATCCGCCATCTGAAGAGTCTGATCCACGGGGAGAAAGTGCCCGTCGAAACGGTTCTGCCGTATTCGCTGATCGTGCGTGACAGCACCTGAAGCG
>JAZUCR010000833.1:0-2944 GCA_045639225.1 Victivallales bacterium | reverse complement strand
GGTTACTGCCGCCTTGACCGCCACGGTTGCCGCCGCCTTGGCCGCCGCCATTGAAAACCTGTGCTCCGCGGTTTGCACCGCCGCCATTGAAGCCCTGACCGCCGCGGTTACCGCCGCCGCCCTGGCCGCCATTGAAGCCCTGACCGCCGCGGTTTCCACCGCCGCCATTGAAGCCCTGACCGCCGCCCATGGCCGCCTCGGAACGCGGCAGACCGCTGCCGCCGCCGAAACGACTGTAACGCGATACCGCCGCCGTGCGTCTCAGCCAGACCTCCGTGGACCCGTCCTGCCATTCCACCGTCATCTGGACCGCCAGCGGGATCAGCAGAATATCGGTCTGATTGTCCTGTAACGCATCTGGGTCGTATGCTTCCCAGTCTTCCTCCCAGATGATTTCTTCTTCGTTCAGCGAGGCATAGAGGAAGGAGACCGACATGATGTTTTCCGCCAGCACTTCGCGTTTCATTTCATACGTGCCTTCTTCCTTCCACGGAAAACGGGGCAGGGTGTGATATTCCGCGATCAGCTGCTGTTTTTCGTTGACTTTCAGCCGAATGAAAAGATAGGCGCTGTTTTCGCCTTCTGCGGCTCGCCGCCGGGCCGTGAAAAATATCTCCTCCCGACTGCCCGAGAACACCACCTGCTCCTGATCGTCTTCGTCTTTCCAGGAGAACGGGATCATGTTCCGCACACAGGTATCCATGATGCGGTCGATGTTCTGGCGGACTTTGAGCCTGTCGGTCACCCGGACCGATCTGCGCCAGGCATTGTAAAACGCCGCGGACGCGGTGCCGATGATCAGCGCCACGAAAATCATGATCGCCATCGCCGCCACCAGTTCCACCAGCGTGAAACAGTGGATTTTTTCAGTCGCTCGCCGATGCATTCTCATAATCCAGTCTGTCGATGATGATTTTATCCACTTCCTGCCCGTCCTGCTGCCGGACCAGCGACAGGACCATGGCGCGGAGCTGCTTCTGATTGGTGAGTCCGGTATATTCTTCGGGCAGTCCTTCGATCTCTTCCCAGGTCACATCCACACGGTAGTCGTCATAGGGGAAAAAGGTTTCGGTCATGGCAGGCGGATCCTCCTGCTTCATCAGCATGTAATATTCCGCCGCCTGGATCAGCATGTGGGTCCGCATCCAATGGTCGTTGACTTTGATGATGCGGTTCTGCGCCGCGGTGAGCAGCTGCAGAAAACCCGCAATGCTGATGGACAGGATCGCCAGTGCCACCACGACTTCGATCAGGGTGAATGGACTCCTTTTCATGGTGCGAACTCGGCTCCTTCCTCTTCCGGGACCACGATGACCCGGCCGGTCAGGGGCGACACTTCGAAAGCGCGATGCAGTTCCCCGATCCGCAGTTCCAGCCGGCGGCGGCCCGAAGCTCCTCCGTCGCTGTAGAATTTGAACATCGGGAACGTGCCGTCTTCATCGGGTTCTTCATTGAAGGTGGAGAAATCATCTCCCATTTCGAATTCTTCGGGGATCTTCCATTCGATCTTGCTGCGCGGCAATTCGTCCGGATCGGTTTCTTCCGGATTTGCCGGCTCCGGCTGACGCATCATGAAGGTGCGGTTGGCCGGATCGAAAACGATTTCGCGTTCTTCGCCTGCTTCCAGCGCCTGATACCGCACGCGGGCGCAGAATTCCTCCCATTCGAGCGTGGCGTCGTCCAGCTTCCGTGCCGGAGACTGTCCTTTGAACAGCGCCACACCCATGCCCGCGGCCAGGAACATCACTGTCATGACCACAATCAGTTCCAGCAAGGTGAACGGGTGTTTTCTCATAGCGCCGGGATACTCTGCCGGGCGGGACGAAGGTTATTCGCCCCAGCTGGTGATATCGGCGTTTTCGCCGGATCCGCCGGCCTGTCCGTCGGCGCCGTAGCTCATCAGATCATAGTCGCCGTGTTCGCCGGGAATGGTATAGACATAATCATTGCCCCACGGATCCTTGGGCACCACCGCCGGCTGGAGATACGGACCGTCCCACTTGGTGTTCTGGTCGATGTTTTCCACCAGGGCGCGCAGACCGTTCGCCGAATCGGGATAGGACCCGATATCCAGCTTGTAGCCGGTGAGGGCTTCCTGGAGCAGTTTCAGCTGGGTCTTGGCGGCGCCGACATTGGCTTTCCTGACATAATTGAGGTAAACCGGCGTGGCCACCGAGGCCAGGGTCACCAGAATGATCACCACCACCACGACTTCGATCAGGGTGAAGTTCCGTCTTTTGATTTGCTTTTTCATGTTCATATTTTGGGTCCTCCTTGATTGATTGAATTCAATTCCATCATCGATATGAAGATCGATACCACCACGATCAGTACCATGACCGCCAGAAAGACGATCACGGCAGGTTCGAACAGACTCAGCAGACGCTTGATCTTGAGCCTGGTGTCATTTTCCAGATGAGTCGCAATGCGGTCGAGCATTTCGCCGACCGTGCCGGATTCCTCGCCCACGCGCAGCATCGGCGACATGTTGCCCGGCAGGTATTGGTTTCCGTTCAGCGCCGCGGAAAGTTTCGATCCGCCTTTGAGCTTGCGGCCGATGTCGGCAAAGGTTTCCGCAATGATTGGATTGCTGATGATCTTTCCGGAAATTTTCATGGTCCGGATGATCTCCACGTGATTGCCGATCAGGATCGCCAGCGTCCGGATATATTTGCACATTTCCAGGTCGGCAATGATCCGGCCCAGCAGCGGCAGTTTCAGGATGAAGGCGCTGATCTTCCGCTTCAGTTCGACTTTTCCCAGCGTGCGTTCCAGCACGACCCAGATGATCGCGGCGGTCAGCGGGATCAGCCACCATGCCCATTTGGCAAACGCGCTCAAGACCAGCAGAAAATTCATCGACGGCGGCATCTCCCGCCCCATATCGATGAAGATTTTGGCGAACCGCGGCACGAATACCGTGAACAGCAGGATCGTCACCAGC
>JAZUCR010000832.1:0-8479 GCA_045639225.1 Victivallales bacterium | reverse complement strand
CACGCCGGAATATACCAGGTGGCGGCTTTCCGGGCCGTCAGAACCGGCGATCCGGAAACGGCATCTGGACGAACTTCTGCGTCTTCGCGGGTTCAGGGATCTGGAACAATTCCGAAAGGCGTTTCGGGATCATCATCCCATGCCGCGGCCGGGATCTGCCGGGCCGCTGGCCGTGGTGGAACCGGATGCTCTCATGGCGCAGCAGTGCGATACCGCAGCGGATCAATCCGCCGAAGCAGAGCAAGCTTATGCCGCGCTGCGTGACCGGCATGCCGAACTGGAAAAAAATCACCGGACGCTGTCCCGGCAATATCGGGATGCGGAAACTGAATTGCGCCATTCGCATGAACAGTTTGAAATCCAAAGCCGACTTGTGAACGAGTTCAAAACGAAACTGGATGCCCTTCAAGGAGAGATCGAACAGAAGCTTCCGGCCCTGCATCAGCTCTGCCTGCAGTACAGTCAGCTGAAACCCGGCGATCAATGCAGAAAATTCTACGAGCTCTGGCAGCAATTCATCACCGGCCGGCAGGAACAGCTCGATATGGAATCTCAGTACCGTCAGATGGAATTGCGCTGTCAGGAACTGACGTTGAAACTCCAGGATCATGAATTGCTGAAGAAACAATTCCTTTCGCAGATCGATTCTCTTTCAGAACAGCTCAAAGCAGTGACCCAATCCGCATCAGGGCGGGAGGAACAGCTGTCCGCGCTGCAGGAAAAAACCCGGCTTCTCGAACAGCATTGCCAGAATCTGCTTACCCGGAATGAATCCCTGCAGAACGAGCATGATCTTCTGCTGCAGGATCACGCCCGTCTGTCCGGCGATCATCAGAAGCTCACAGCCGATCACACGGCACTGGAGCAGCATTTCAGTCAGCTCAGCAGAGATCATTCGAGTCTGAAAATCAACTATGATGGACTGGTCCGGAAATATGCCGGTCTCGAACAGGAATTCCGGACTCTCGAACAGAACCGGGCAGAATTGCAATCGGAGTACAACCGGCTGCAGCAGTATTACTCTTCGCTCGAAAACCGGCATGCCGGGCTGCATAACACTTTCCTTGAGCTGAAGAATGATCATGCAAGTCTCGAAAAACAGTATTCGGAACTGGACGACGCCCTCCGCAATTTGAAAAACGATCATGCCGGGCTCGAAAAACAGCATTCGGAACTGAATGACGCCTTCCGCAATTTGAAAAGCGATCATGCCGGGCTCGAAAAAGATTTTTCGGATCAAAGCGCAGTCTTGCAGGAATTGTATTCCGATTATGAACAGCTGCTCAAGGATCGGAATGAGCTGAAGGACGCGCAGCAGAAACTCAACCGCGAGTATGTTCTGCTGAACCGGCAATATTTCACGCTGGATTTCGATTATGACCAGTTGGTGAACACCCACACCAGCCTTCAGAATGATTACGATTCTTTATCCAGCCGCTATGCCGCTTTGGAAAATCAGCATCGGGAACAGAACCGCGAACTGGAGGAGACCCGGCAAAATTACCGGACCGAAACGAGCAGAAATTCCGAACTGGAAACCAGATTGGCCGACCTGGACCGGCAATACCGCGCCATGATCGAAAACACTGCCGCACCGGCACCCGAAAACCAGGTGCCGGATGCCCGGAAACCCTTTTTCAATCTGAGATCCCTGGCGGGCCGGGGTTACAACCTCATTAAGAAGGTCGGGAAAAATCTCCGGCAGACGGATAAAACCGACGATCAGCACGGCTCGGGATCCCGATCATAAAACGACCCGGCAAAGAGGATGAATATGGGGAAAAAACAGCAAAACGGTCAACCGTCAAAGACCGCCTCTTCTGCGGGAAAACGCTATTCGGAGCTGCTGGCTGAACGGGAAAAAGCCGTTCAGCTCTGGTCTCGAACGATCCAGCTTCTTCACCCGCCGGACAATCGGACGATTGCCGGTCTGCAGCTGAAATACGGTTCCGGCTCGCTTCTCTATCAGGAAAAACTGATGGGCATGACCGAATATTTCGATGCCCGATGGTATTCGGAACAGTATCCTGAAATCGCCGGTTCCGGATTGACTCCAGCCGAACATTTTCTCCGGATCGGCTGGCGCAGCGGCTGGAATCCTTCGCCTCATTTCGATACGCTGATGTATTTGAAACGTTATCCCGTGATCACCGCCATCGAATGCAATCCGCTGATCCATTTTCTCGAAACCGGGAGCCGGGACGTTTTCCTTCCCTGCTGTCTGAATCTTCCCCCGCCGGAAGAGGATTATGTCTGCCTGCTCGACAGTCCGCTTTTTCAAGCCGATTATTACACCGCGCATCTGCCGTCCCGCACCTGTGCGGGGAAAGATCCGTTCTGCCATTTTCTGACCGTCGGCTGGCAGTATCATTTCGACCCGTCTCCGGATTTCTCCATTTCGCAATATCTTCTGGCCAATCCGGATATTCAGGCGGCCGGGATCAATCCCCTGCTGCATTATATCAAAAAGGGCATCGCGGAAGGCCGCTCTTGCAAATCGAACAATTATGAGCTTCTGAAAAAATCCGCCTTCTTCGATGAAAAGCAATACCGCGACCGCTACGGCAAAGAACTCGGTATTTATTCGCCGCTCGAACATTATCTCCTGTTCGGATGGAAAAAAGGCAATCTGCCTTCCGAGCTCTTCTCGGATGAGCATTATGTCAGGATTTATCAGGATTTGCTCCGGCTCGGTGAACCGGGATTGTGCCATTATCTGAGAGCGGGAATTCAGGAAGGCAGAAAACCCTTTCCCGCCAGACTGCCGTCAGCCGAATTTCATTTCCCGGCCGGTTTCGATCAGGAACATTTTTCGAAACGGCAGGACAAAATCCTGATCGCCGTTCATCAGCTCGATTTTTCCGGCGTCCCCGTGCTGGCAGGAAAAATCGCGGCCATTTTTTCATCCGAACAGAAAACCGCCGTCATTTCGCCACTGGACGGTCCCTTCCGGCAAAGTTGTGTGGATTCCGGGATCCCCGTGATCGTCGACCCTTCTTTCTTCATCACCGCCGAGGGCATCGAAAATATCAGAAAAAACGGGTTTTCCATTTGCCTGTTCAATACGCTTTGTCTGGCCGGAGTTTTCCTGCGGTGCTCCATCGTTATTCCATCCCTTTTGTGGATCCATGAAAACTGGACTTCGGATTCGCTGCCGCAGGCCGTCCGGGATCAGCTCAGAAACGCGCCGTTTGTCTTTACCACGTCCGGCATTACGCTGAAACTCGTCCGCGAATACGCGTCCAATGTCCGGCAGCTCCCCTACCCCGTCCGCGATTTCGGCAAAGCACCGAAAAAACGGGTCCCGCAATTTTTCAGATTCGCGCTGGTCGCAAAATTGGAGGAGCGCAAAGGACAGGATATCGCCATCCGGGCCTTCCGGCTGCTTCCGGAAAAATACCGGAAGAATGCCAGTCTGATTCTGATCGGCGATTCCATCAGCAGCGATCTGCCCGCCGAATTGAAAAAACTGGCCGGAAACGAGGCGCATATCCAGTTCCTGGATACCATCCGCCAGCCTGATGCCTACCATGCGTTTTATGACCGCATCGAGGTCCTTCTGTGTCCTTCCCGAACCGATCCTATGCCCCTGGTCGTTTTCGATGCCATGATGCACGGCTGTCCGGTGATTCTCTCCGATACCGTCGGTCAGATGAGTTATATCAGAAACGGTAAAAACGGCTTCGTATTCAAGTCGGAAGACGAAAAAGCGCTGGCGTCCCGCATGAAACAGATCATGGATTCAGCGGACGATTATCCGAAAATGTCCGCCGCGGTCCGGCAGACTTTTCTGGATCATTTCACATTGGACCATGCGGAAAAAGAAATCCGGAAAGTCTTCACCGAACTCGCCGAACTGTCACGTTGAGAACCGCTTATTTACGGTGCCAGACGCTCAGCACTTCGCCGGTAAACTGGATGTGGACCAGGCCGTCCTGCCCCAGCCGCTTATGCAGTTCTTTCGGCAGAAATTCGCCAGGGACTCGCTGACGCAGCATCTTCCGGCAGATCACCACTTTTTCCGCTTCGAGATACGTCACGCCGCCGTCCGGCGTTTCCACCGGCGTGAATCCGGAAAGTTTTTCCTTGTCCGTGTCGCGGCCGGATTTTCCCCCGAAAATCTTGTAAACCGCTTTCTGATATTTCGCCGGATACCACGAAAGCACGAAGACCGGACTCATCTCGAAGTAACGGAAACTGAAACGGTTCTCACGGATGTAAACGATCGCCGCCGGTTTCCCCCACAGGATCCCCGTGGCCCCCCACCCCAGCGTGAGCGAATTGTAATGCTCCGGCGTGCCGGCTGTGCCCAGGTAAACCCGCGGACCGAACAGCGCACCCTGCTCGTCCGCAGTCTTCACCGGTTCGAAATGCTTGTAGAATTCGCTCACCGGCAGCGGTTTTTTCCGGGCCGGCAGCGCGTCCTCCCCATACAGAACAGTTCCGGACAGAACGGTTAAGACCAGCAGTGCACTTTTCCAGAAACGCATACCAACGACCCTCCTCTTTTAAATGTTTATATTCCGGCGGACCTGCCGGTTTTCCCGGACAATATAATCCTGGATCCGCGGATTTGCAATCCGAAAACCGTAAAAACCGTCCCGGTTTGTCCCTCCCCGCTTGAAAAAAAACGCCGGCGGAAGTATATTATCACAGTTATTCTTTAATCAATCTGGAAAGGACTGTTTTTATGGCTATTCTTCTGACCGGAGGTACCGGTTTCATCGGATCCCATACTGCTGTCGAACTCATCAATGCAAAACAGGATGTGGTCATTGCCGATGACCTGTCGAACAGCAAAGAGGAAATCGTCGATAAGATCGAACAGATCACCGGAAAACGCCCCGCCTTCCGCCGGCTGGACGTGACCGACAAAGCCGGACTCGATGCCCTGTTCGATGATTTTCCGATCGAAGGCGTCATTCATTTTGCCGGATTCAAGGCGGTCGGCGAATCCATTTCCAAACCGATCGAATACTACCGGAACAATCTCGACTCCATGCTGACCGTGCTGGAAGTCATGCGCGCTCATCAATGCAAAAAGCTGATCTTCAGCTCGTCCGCCACGGTTTACGGCGCCAACAGCGAATCGCCGTTCAAGGAGACCGCGCCCACCGGACACTGCACCAATCCTTACGGCTGGACCAAATACATGATCGAACAAATCCTTTTCGGCGTGGCGGCGGCAAATCCCGATATGTCCATCGTCCTGCTCCGTTATTTCAACCCGATCGGCGCGCATGAAAGCGGACTCATCGGCGAACGTCCCAACGGCATTCCCAACAACCTGGTTCCGTATGTCACGCAGACAGCGATCGGGATCCGCGATCATCTGAGCGTATTCGGCAATGATTATCCCACCCACGACGGAACCGGCGTCCGCGACTACATCCACGTAGTCGACCTTGCAAAAGGACATGTGGCGGCATTCGATTACGCCAAAGATCATACCGGCGCCGAAGTCTTCAATCTCGGCACCGGCACCGGATACAGCGTGCTCGATGTGGTCAAGGCATTCGAGGAAGCCAACGGCGTCAAAGTCAAATATCAGATCTGTCCCCGCCGTCCCGGCGATATCGCCACCTGTTATTCCGATCCGTCCAAGGCAAAGGAACTGCTGCACTGGCAGGCGGAAAAGAATCTGGTCGACATGTGCCGCGACGCCTGGCGCTGGCAGCAGAACTGCTGACCCTTCCTGCCGCGGTTTTCAAGAAAAATCCAAAAAAAACGGTTTCACGCTTGATTTTGCATTTATCGGATATACTGTATAGCCGTCAAATGAGAAAGTGAGGTTTCTATGGGTCTGAGCATGACGGAAATTCTGGTGATCATCGCAGTGATATTGATCCTGTTCGGAGCGAAGAAAATTCCCGAACTGGCCCGCTCGCTGGGACGCGCCAGTTATGAATTCAAAAAGGCCAAGGAAGATCTGGTGAAAGAAACCCGCGAACTGCAGGATGCCGCAGTGGATAACGCCGAGGCCGCCGATCAGGCGAAACAGCCCGAAGAAAAGAAAGAGGAAAAATAAGTTTTCCCTCGCCCGGAGGCGTTTTTTATGGCTGACTCTCCTGAAGAAGCGGGCTTTCTCGACCATTTGGAAGCACTCCGCGCCGTCCTGCTCAAGATTCTGCTCCTGTTCGTCGTCGGCTGCATACCCGGCTGGTATTTTTCCGAACTCCTGCTCAAATGGCTCCTGCAGTACGCCGCGCCGGAAGGTTTCACCCTGCATTATTTCACGCTGATGGAACCGTTCCTGACCCGGCTGAAGATCATGCTCATGCTGTCGCTGTGTCTGACCCTGCCCGGCGCCCTGGTATGGATCTGGGGTTTTATCGCCCCCGCCCTGACCGTATCCGAGCGCAAAGCTCTTCGGATGCCCATGGTCTCGATCCTGCTGCTGGCTGTCCTGGGCGCCGCGGTCTCCATTCTGTTCATCGTCCCCGCTCTGGTCAGATTTTCACTCTCCTTCGCCGGTCCGGAAATGCAGCCGGTCATCGGCATCGGCGATTTCGTCTCGCTGATCCTGATGGTCATCCTCGCCGGGATGCTGCTCTTCCAAATGCCGATGATCCTCTTCGGTCTGCTCACGCTTGGAGTGGTGGATCTGGAAACCGTCCGCAAAAAACGACCTTATGTGATCGTGGTGATTTTCATTCTCTCGGCGCTCTTTTCCCCGCCCGATGTGTTCAGTCAGCTTCTCCTGGCCATTCCCACCTGGATCCTGTTCGAGCTGAGTCTGTTCTATTATTCCGCCCGGAAGCGCAAATCCTGAAATGCCATACCGAGCCGCACCCGGCTCAATTCCCGCCGGATCTCATCGGCATTCAGAAAACGCCGGTTCGGACGGCTTTCACAGCAGCCCAGCGCGATTTCGTTCAGCGGCATGAACGCGGACAGATCGCACCGTTCGGGAATCTCCGGAAAACGCTGCGGATTTTCCCTCGTGCACAGCATGTAGATCATCTTTCCGAACGCATGGATATCGCATTCCTTCCCGGACGCCGGCCACGGTGGACGGAATCCCGCGGTCCCGCCCGGACTGCGCACACCCAGGGGTGAGACCAGCCCCGGATCTCCAATCTTCGGCACGCCGTTGACAAACAGGATATTCTCCGGCTTCAGATCGCAATGGGCCATATTCCGTTCATGCAGATATCTCATGCCCTCCAGAACGGCATGGAGACACTTCATGACCCCGCAAAAAGTCAGCTTGCGGTATTTCATTCTGACGGACAGCGTATCCGGTTCATAACGGCCAGTTACCCGGCTGATATTATCCGCTGGTTCCGTTACACTGTACAGGTAATCCGGCGTTTCGCCGAAGTCCAGAATCTTTACCAGATTGGCATGTTTCCCGCCCAGCGAACGATACAGCACCACGCCGCGCCGTTCCGCTTTCAACAGCGCCGGATCCCAGTGTTTGCTGACCAGACGGACCGCCAGCAGATTCCGCCGCCGGTCCATCCCCAGCCAGACGTTGCTTACCGTGCCGGATCCGCAGCATGACAGCAGCGTGAAACCCGGAATCTCCGGTTTTTCCAATGGTTTCTCCCGTCTTTTTATTGGTTTCATATTTTTCTTTCTATTAAACTAATTTTTTAATATAGCATAATTTCCATTTATTTCAAGTAGTTATATATTTATTTTTTCAAAATATTTACATAAAATAAATATTTTACTAACAGTTTTTATTCAAAATTTTATCAGTCCGATCCATCGTTTGCGCCGAATCGGAGATCACCAAAAAATAATTTTTTCCGATTTGTAAAATCACCCGGAATGAATTATATTAAATGTAACAGGATATGTTTTTTCCCGGATCAGGAACTGATTTGCGGACAGACATTCTGAACTCAAAATAAAGAAAGGATCATTCTTATGAACAAAAGCCTCGCTCTCGGAATCGCCGCACTCGTGCTCGGAACGCTGACCCTCCCGGCTCAGGACATCAAACTGCCGGAACCGGACACCAAAGGCGGCAAGCCGCTCATGGAATGCATGACGCTCCGCAAATCCAGCCGCAGTTTCTCCTCGAAAAAACTCTCCCCGCAGATCCTGGCCAACATCTTCTACGCCGCCGACGGTATCACCCGGAAAGACGGACGCAAGACCGTTCCCACCGCCCGCAATGCCCAGAATCAGATGATCTATGCCGCTACGGCGGACGGCTCCTGGCTCTATCTGCCCAAGACCAATACCCTGAAAAAACTCGGTTCGAAAGATATCCGTTCGGTCTGCGGCAAACAGGGATTCCATGCGGATGCTCCGCTCGTGCTGATCTATGTGGCGGAACCCGCCAAAGTCGGCAGCACGCCCGAACAGCAGCAGAATTATGCCGCCAATCATGCCGGCTATTCTTCCCAGAACGTGTATCTCTATGCCGCTTCCGAAGGACTGGCCACGGTGGTCTGTGCCATGGTCGACCGCGATGCGCTTTCCAAAGCCCTCGATCTGCCCGTCAGCCAGCAGATCATGTACT
>JAZUCR010000831.1:0-3217 GCA_045639225.1 Victivallales bacterium | reverse complement strand
ACAGAAACGGAGAATACGGAGAGAACGGAGAATACGGAGGACGCGCAAGACAGGAGCTGCACCTGGATAGAAAATCAGAATGAAAATCCTGGTTTCCCGGGGTTCGACATGGGCTCCCGCGGCACTCCGTATGCTCTGTATTCTCTGTAATAAAAGTTCGCGGATTCCGGACAGACCACCTCCCCAGTTCCACTGACGCGATACCTGAAAACAGCAAAATTTATGAAAAAGCACAACTGTGGTATTGCAATATCCACATTTTCGTTTATAATATTAAGAGAAATGGAAAAACATTCTATCAATATTAAGGGAAGGAAACGACCATGAACGTTTTTTCATTATTCATCATTCGGCATTCATCATCAGTACGAAAGCGCAGCTTTACGCTGATAGAGCTCCTCGTAGTGATCGCGATCATTGCCATTCTCGCCTCCATGCTGCTTCCGGCACTGAACAAGGCGAAACAGGCGGCGAACCGGACGGCGTGTCTGGGCAATAACAAACAGATCGGTCTGGCCATCCGGATGTATGGGGAAGATCATAACGACACTTTTCCGTGTTTGGACTCGACGCCTGCAGCCGGCAATCAGCTGTTCTTTCTGATCCAGGATTATCTGAATCTGAAAGAAGGCGGTTCGGCAAAAGTCGCATTTTGTCCATCCGTCACCTGGCTGGAGACCAAAAGTTATGTTTTCAGCAGAAAATATAACTTTAATTACAACGGCTCCTCCACGTGGTACCGTCCGAATCAGGAAAACGGTTATTTTCATGCCGAGGGAGCCGCCTGGAACCGTCAGACCAAGCAGTCGAAATTGAAATATCCTTCCTTTTACACCTCCGTCTGCGAACCGCGGAAAACGGCATCGGGATCGTTTGTGTTCAACTGGACCAATGACACGAGTGCGACCAATATGAGAATGGAATTGAACCGGCACCAGCCGGGTTCCGTTTATCTGCGCGGGGATGGTCATGCGGAATTGATGATGATCCCGGAACTTGCCAGAAGCACCAGAGCTTATGACAAATACTTTTTCCCGCGGGGCAGTTTCGAATGGCCCGGCATCGTTGAATAAACCGGATCATTCCGCGCGGAAAAACGGCCATGCCGCTGCGGGATCTGCAACAGAAAGGACGTTCAGATGAAAAAATTGGCGGCGGTATTGTTACTGGGGTTTTTCTCGGTTTTATCCGCGGCGGAAATCACGCTGGCGGAAAACGGCCGGGCGAAGGCAGGGATCGTGATCCCGGAAAATGCCAAACCGATCGTCCGGTTCGCCGCAAAAGAACTGGCGGATCATCTGAAAAAAATGACCGGCGGGGAATTCGAAATCGGCAGCCGTCCTTCCGGCGAAGTGAATTTTTACCTCGGTTTCGGCCAAGCGGACGATTTCAGCCCGGATGAATATGTGATCGATGCCAAAGGGCAGCGGATCGAGATTTACGGCAAAGACACTCCCCTGCGCATTTATCTGTTCAATTACTTCCATGACAATCCGGACAAGGGAACCTTGGCCGGCGTGTATGATTTTCTGGATTCGCTGGGTGTGCGCTGGCTGGCGCCGGGCAAGGACGGCGTCTATGTGCCGGTGCGCAAAACGCTCCGCATCCCGGAGCAGCGGATCCGGTTCAATCCCGAGATGCCGGACCGTCTGATCGCCGGCGGCTGGAATTTCATGATCGTGTTCCCCGATGCGAAGGAATATGCCGAAAAGGTCAATGACCTCTACCTCTGGGGTATCCGGAACCATGTGTCGACCCGCAGAATGGTTCCGGGCTGTCATTCCGAACGGGCGCTGGGACTGTACAAAAATCCGGACTGGCTGGCGCATCCCACGGCACATCAGCTGCAGAAGAACGGCAAGCGCATTCCGGACTATTCCTGCTGGACCGATCCTTTTACGAAAGAGATCTGGCTCCGGGCCGTGAACGGCTATTTTTCCGGAAAAGGCCCGAAAGAATGCGGATTCGACCTCAAATCTTATCTGCATTCCAAGTGGCCGAATCCTTTCATTTCCCCGGATGAATTCATGATCGATCCCATGGATTACTACGGCGGCAACGACGGACGCTGCCGGTGTGAGCGCTGTCAGGAATTCCGGAAAAAACATCCTTGTCCGGACGATACGGAGATCATCTGGCAGGTCATCGCCGGGATCGCTGCCGAGGTCGAAAAGAAATATCCGGGCTGTTATATCAGCACGCTGGTCTATCCCCCGAAACGGGAGATCCCCCGGACGGTCGGCAAACCGAAAAACGTCCGGGTCCGGATTTGTCAGCCGGGACCCCGGATGATGCTTTATCCGGAAAGACTGCGGAAAGAGCTGGCGCTGCTGCGCGGATGGGGCGATCTTCTCGGACCGAAAAACATTCCGCTGTGGACTTATCAATGCAATGCCACCTTCGGCAATTACATGCCCGGCGTGCCGGAGATTTATCCGCATCTGACCGCAGAATTCATCAAAAAAGTCAGACCGTTTTCCGCCGGGATGTTCTGCGAGAATGAAAATCTGAACCATACCTACCGCAATCTGGATGTCTATATTTTCCTGCGTATGCTGTGGAAACCGGACCGTGATGTGGAAAAAGAACTGGATGCCTATTACAAGCTGTATTACGGACCCGCCGCCGCACCGGCGAAAGAACTCTTCACCCGGCTGGAAAACAACTGGATCAAGGTCGACCGTCTGGTTTTCGGCGATCCGAAGAAAAAAGAAGCGCTCGGACTCGCTGCCAAAAATGCCGATCAGGCCAAAAAACTGGCCTGGGGCCAGGTTTATACCAGTGATGAAATGGCGAAGATCGAAACACTGACCCGGAAGATCGAACAGCTCAGTCCTGCCGGGACGATCTATGCCAAACGCGCCCGTCTCCTCCGCAAATATCTGATCGAGATCATGAAGAGCGAACGCAGCGACGTCATGAATAAGGAAGACCGGCGGGCGGCACTCAAACTGCCGGTTTCTTACAGTGCGGCCGAAGTATTTCCCTCAGATGCTGAATGGGGCAGGGCACCGGAAGTCAAACTGGTCTCCGCTCAGAAGCTGACTCCCGAACTCCAGGCCGCCGGTTCGTTCCGTCTGCTGGCTTCCGACAGCACGATCTTCATCCGCGCCGATCTGAAAGATCCGAATATGAATGCCAGCACGACCGACCGGAACCGCAAGTCCGGCAGTCAGGACATCTGGAAGGACAACTGCGTGGAACTTTTCTTTTACGC
>JAZUCR010000830.1:0-3183 GCA_045639225.1 Victivallales bacterium | reverse complement strand
GTTCGTCAGACCGGGATTTCGCTACGGACTTCTTTCAGATTCCACCTCGCGGTGGACACCCTTGTCTTTCGCTCACAGTTCCTACTGACAAGCCTGTATCGAATTTTCATCGACTAGTCAATGAGCATGCCGCGCATACTTTCCATGATGCCGATAATTAGAGTATGAATTATCGGCATCATGAGTTGATTGGTCTGAAACTGTTTTTGCAGTGATCAGAGAGCCTTTATTTTTGTTGTGCTTCAGCCTGCAGACGGGCGCAGAAATCTTTCAGCGAAGCCGCCGCCCGCCGCAGTATCTCTTCGGAACAGGCATATGAAAACCGGACGAAGGAATCCGCCCCGAAGCCGCAGCCCGGCGCCGCCGCGATATATGCCTCATCCATCAGCCGGTCGCAGAACGTCGTGCTGTCCAGACCGAAAGCGGAAATATCGGCAAACACGTAGAATGCTCCGGAAGGGCGGAAGAATTTCAGTCCGGGGACCTCCGAGAGCAGTTGGCAGAACAGTTCGCGGCGGACTGCGAAAGCGTTTTTCATGCGTTCGCAGTCGGCATTGCCGTTCTGCAGTGCTTTCAGCGCGCCGAACTGGGCGAACGTGGTCACGTTGGCCACAAAATGAGTCTGCAGCGCATTGATTTTGCTGGAGAGCCACTGCGGCGCGGTCAGGAATCCCACCCGCCAGCCGGTCATCGCATAACTTTTGCTGAAGGAATCGACCGTGACCGTATGGGCGTTGACCTCGGGCGACAGCGATGCAATGCTGATATGCGGACGGTCCGCATCATACGCCAGTTTTTCGTAAACTTCATCGGAAAGGATCATAAAATTTTTCCGGACGGCGAAAGCGGCCAGCCGTTCCAGCGCCCGCAGCCGGTAGACCGCACCGGTCGGATTCGACGGCGAACACAGGATCAGCAGCCGGGTCCGGTCGGTCACATAACGGTGCAGATCATCTTCGGTCAGCTCGAAATTGTTTTCCGGGAAAGTCCGGATCAGGACCGGCGACGCTCCTGAGGCCGCGACCATGTGAAGATGACTGACCCAATAGGGAACCGGGATGATGACTTCGTCGCCGGGACCGCAGAGTGCGGTGATGGCTGCGGCGCAGGCGAATTTGCCGCCCGGAGTGACGATCACCTGTTCGGGCGTCGTCTCCACGCCGTCGGCGCGGAACTTGGCGGCGCAGGCTTCCCGCAGCGGGGTGATCCCGGCGGGAATAGTGTATTTGGTCTCACCCGCTTTCAGAGCTTCCCAGCAGGCTTCCTTGATGGAATCGGGCGTATCGAAATCCGGTTCACCTACGGAGAGCATGCACACCTGGATCCCCTGCTCCGCCAGTCTGATCCCTTTTTCCAGTGAACCGAGAGTTTCCGACTGCGGCAGCGAACCGAGCAGACCGCAGGTTTTTTCCAGATCTTTCATCGTAATATGCTCCTCTTCTCAATCCATTCGAAATACGATGGAATATACGCTGAAAAGATCAAAAAATCAACCCCGTCCAAGAAAATTTCATTTTCGGCATATTCTTTCTTTTTTTTGAAAAACGGCATTGCAGAACGGGAAAATAACGCTATAGTAGTCCGCATCGGGAAAGGGTCAATACGGAAAGGAACTTTTTGAATGAACGGAAAATGGATCACCGATCCCGCCTATGACGGCGGAGTCAATTTTTATTTCGAAGTCCGGAAAGAATTCACGCTCTTTCCCGTGCCGGAAACGGTCATGGTCAAAATCACTGCGGATACCCGCTATCGGCTGTTCGCCGACGATGTTTTCATCGCGTCAGGACCGGTCCGCAATTCCAATTCCATCCAATATTATGACCGTCTTGCCGTGCATTTTGACCCGCGGACGGAAAAACATGAGATCAGGATCGAGGTCTACGGCTGCGGGAAACAGAATTTCACCTTCCATTCCGTCGGTGCGACAGTGCAAGCGGAATTCGAAGGTCTTTTCGCCACGGGTCCGGACTGGGATTCCCGGGTGCTGAACAGCTGGCGGCGCGAGGTGGATCAGTTCACCAACCAGCTCGGGTTCATGGAATGGCGCGACGACCTGCAGCCGGAATCGGAATGGCGGAAAGCGGTCACGGCCGAAAATCCGCCGAGGAAAGAACTGCGCGAAAATCTTCTGCCGCCGCTCGCCGAACAGATTTTCCTGCCTGCGGATATCTCCGCGCCGCTGACCGCCGACGGAACCGGATGCGATGATCCGTTCCAATTAGGACGGTTTTTGCAGGACGAACCTGCCCTGCCCCTGCCGCCGGACCGGATCGAGGCTTTGTCCTCGCTGATGACGCCGGACGGACATTGCGTGATCCGGCCCGGCTCGGGTGTCCGGCTGCTGTTCGATTTTTCGCATGAAGTTTCCGGCGCTTTCGAGCTGGAACTGGACGCCCCGGCGGGCACCACGGCGGATGTCACTTACGGCGAAGAGATCGTCAAAGACCGGATCTGTTCGGCCTTCGAACACGCGACCTACCATTTCACCGATCACTACCGTCTCAAGGCCGGCCGCAGCAAAATCGGGACCCGGTTCGTGGACCGCGGTTTCCGGATCGTCCAGGTGGTGCTCCGCAATTTCCAGTCGCCGGTCACCATCCGCCGCGTGCACGGGATCGACCGCCGCCGTCCGGAGCCGCTCCGCGCCGCCTTCCACTCCAGCGACGAGCTGCTGAACCGGATCTGGGAGGTCTGCGTGGAAACCATTTCGGCCTGCGCCAGCGATGCGTTCACCGACTGTCCCTGGCGCGAACGCGGATTCTGGGTCAATGACCTGCTGGTCAACAATCTGGTCAATCTTACCTGTTTCGGCGGCCGTGAGATCCATCCCCATTGTTACGAGCTGGCGTTTTCACAGGTCTGCGGCAACGGCATGATCCCGGCGATCTGTCCGCAGCCGAAACGGGAAAAAGATCCTTACATGCTGGTCTTCCCCGCCACCAATCTTTTTATGATGCTGGTCCTCGAAGATTACCGGCTGTATACTGGCGACGATGCGACCGTGAAGAAATATCTGCCGGACCTGGAACGGATCCTGGAATCCCTGTGGCGGATGGCGGATGAAAACGGCATTCTGCTGACCGATCCGAACGTTCCCATGTGGCATTTTTACGACTGGTCGTTCGAGCTCAACGATCTCTCGCTCTTCGCACAGAAGGAATCCATGCTCAGCAGTCTGTT
>JAZUCR010000829.1:0-4223 GCA_045639225.1 Victivallales bacterium | reverse complement strand
CGGGCAGTTTCCCCTACCGCCGCCTTGTAGCCCGTCAGCGCGGCAAACGGCGCGAACTGTGCGGTCCGGTCGCGGAGCGGCATCTGCGGATGGTTCTGCGAGACGTGGTGCCGCAGGTGGATGATGTCATCGTAGGGCGTCGTCATTTCAACAACATGAGTCGACGCTCAGTCCTGGGGACTTCCGTCGATCCCGATGATCTTGACTGACAGCGGAATATTCTTTCCCGCCAGTTCCAGCGCCTTTTTGACGATCATGACCGTCCCCCCGCAGCAGGGAACTTCCATGCGCGCAATGGTGACGGATCTGATGTCGTGACGCTGGAAGATCTGCGAGAGTTTTTCGACATAGCCGTCGATGTCGGTGTCCAGCTTGGGACAGAAGACGATCAGGATTTTTCCGTTCAGCAGTTCCCGATGGAAGGAGCCGTAAGCGTGGGCGACGCAGTCGGCCGAGATCAGCAGATCGGCGTTGTCGAAATACTCCGCGCCGGGGTTGAGCAGTTTCAGCTGGACCGGCCACTGGCGCAGCGCGGAGGCACCCCCGGCGATTGCGTCTTTACCGGCTTTCTGCGCGGCAAAACGTTTCATCAGCGAGCCGGGGCATCCGGTGTGCGGAAGTTCCGGAACGGGGAAGTTGTGCTCCTTGAGGTAATTCACGGCAATGTCGAAGAGTTTGAACTCGCCGTGGGACTTCAGGTGCTTCAAATGGGAGATGATGGTGTTTTCGCCCTGTTTGACGATGGTCTCCATGACTCTGGCCTCGTCGTATGGTTCCGCCTCCCGTTCGACGGTGCGGATCGCTCCGACCGGGCACTCGCCGATGCACGCGCCGAGCCCGTCGCAGAAGAGGTCGCTGATGAGCCGCGCTTTGCCGTCGATGATCTGCAATGCCCCTTCCGGGCAGTTGGGGATGCACTTGCCGCATCCCGTGCATTTTTCCTGATCTATTTCAATGATTTTCCGTTTCATTTTTCGTGTTCCTTACGTGAATCATTTTGTTTGCAGACAGCGTCCTCCGACCCGTTTGGTGCAGGCCGGGGAAGACGGTTTGCCGGTTCCGAGACAGCGATAGCATATCTCATTCTCCAGCGGCGCACCGGAGAAGAACGCATCCAGATTGCCGTGCGTGGTCGAAGCGATATTGGTCAGTGCCTCGCGCGTTAGAAACGCCTGATGTGAAGTGACGATCACGTTCGGCATGGAAACCAGAAGCGAAAGCGTCTTGTTCTGTCTGGTCACATCGGAACGGTCCTCGTAGAACCATTCGCTTTCCTCTTCGTAGACATCCAGCCCCGCCGCGCCGACCAGTCCGTCCCGCAGAGCCGCGAGCAGCGCTTCGCTGTCGATCAGACCACCGCGCGAGGTATTGATGAGGACCACGCCCGGCTTGACCTTACAGAACGTCTCCCGGTTGAAAAGGTGATGCGTCGCAGGCATCAGCGGGCAGTGCAGAGAGATCACGTCCGATTCGGCCAGCAGCCGTTCCATCCCGACATACTCAACCCCGGCTTCCTCGTGCGGGTGGGCGTCGAATGCCAGCACCCGCATCCCGAAGCCGTTGCAGATATGGCTGAAGATCGTGCCGATCTTGCCCATTCCGACGATCCCGGCGGTCTTGCCGTGCAGATCGAATCCGGTCAGCCCGGCGAGGGAGAAATTGAAATCCCGAGTCCGCGCCGACGCCTTGTGGATATGGCGGTTCAGCGCCAGCAGCAGCGCCGCCGCATGTTCGGCGATCGCGTATGGTGAATATGCGGGAACGCGCACCACGGTCAGTTTCATATCATAGGCGACTTTGAAGTCCACGTTGTTGTATCCGGCACAGCGCAAGGCCAGGACCTTGATCCCGGCGGCAGTCAGGCCTTCGATCACCTTGCGGTCGATCTCGTCGTTGACGAATGCGCAAACGGCATCGCATCCTGCGGCGAGCGGCAGGGCGGATGCTGTGAGGCGCGTCTCGAAATAGCGGATGTCATAA
The DNA here is from genome assembly GCA_045639225.1 of Victivallales bacterium. Lineage (GTDB taxonomy): Bacteria > Verrucomicrobiota > Lentisphaeria > Victivallales > UBA1829 > SIG94. The sequence goes on along the minus strand of JAZUCR010000829.1, from coordinate 2,243 downwards.
CGTCCGGCATTGAGTCGGTCGAACGCATCCCGGTCATATGGTTTTGCATCGAAAAAAGCGATTTTCTTCATGTTTTTTCTCTGGTTTCGGGGTTCGTATCAGCACGGGAGCAAGGCGAGCAGCTGATTCAGGACGATCACGCCCTGAACCACCCAAACCAGCACCAGCCATTCATGAAATTTGTTGAGCCACGGTTTTGCATGATGCACGTCAAAAGGCTTGTGCATCACCCAGATCACCACGAACAGCAAGACAAAAAGGATTATGGCATATTTTAACATTTTAACGGCTCCTCCCATTCACTCCAGCGTCAGCAGGAGGGCCATCTTGAACCGCTTTGCAGCCTTGACCCAGTGTGCGCCGCCTTTGGCGAAAACAAAATTCTCTCCGGCATGGATCGTGTGTTCCTTACCTTCATAGCCGATGATCCCTTCGCCGTCCAGCGCGAAGATCAGGGCTTCTCCCGGCGCGGCGTGTTCGGAAAGCCCCGTCCCCGCATCGAAACTCATCACCACGAATTTCATTTTTGCGTTGTGCGCAATATCCATGTTGATGATCTTCCCTTCCTGATACGGCAGAAGTTCCGCCAACTTGAAAATTTCTCCCACGTTGATGACCTGATTCATCTTGTCTGTTCTCCTTATGGTTGTTTCTGTGTATATCGTTCCGTTTTCGGTCCGCATCCCGACCGGGATATCGGTGGGGGTGATAAGACATTCTCCCTCTTTCAACTGCCGGACTTCCCCGTTTCCGGTATATATTTCGGCGGTTCCCCATTCCACAATCAGGAATTTGTAATACGGGAAGATTTCAGCGCTGATGTCAGTCTGGGGCGCAAGGGAAAAACAGGTGATGGTGTTTTCCCCGACGGAGGCGATCTCCTTGGATATGGTGCATCCGGGGACCGGCGCATTCTCTTCCGCGATCGAAAATACCTGTCCGACTTTCTCTTTCATTTCATTCGGCTCCTTGCTTATGGTTCGCCAGCAGCAGTTTCATGCTCTTCAACAGCTTTTCCCGTTCACGCCTGAGATCGAATGCCCCGTGGGACATTCCCCACTGCTTGATGAGCAGCCGAAGCGGACCCAGGATCAGTCGGAAAAGCGTATCCATGGGAATATCGCCGCGTATCTCTCCCGCCTCAATAGCCTCTCTGAAATGTTTGAGCATGACCTTGTGATGGCGCTGCATCATTCCGAAAAGGATCTGTTCCACTTCGGGATCGCCCTGGAACAATTCTTCCGCAAAGACCACCCGCGCCAGATCGGGTGTGGCAAGCACCAGTTCCGTCCGGTGAACAAGGGCGGCTTCGATGGCGGTCCAGCCATGCAATGGCTCGATATTGTCCGCATCGGCCTCGAAACGTCCGACCAGCGCCTGAACGATCTCCACTTTGTCATGGAAATGGTAATAGAGTGCGGCGTCGGTCACACCGAGCGCCTGACTCAAATGCCGGATCGTCAGATTGCGCATTCCTTTTTCCGCAATCAGGCGCAATGCGGCATCGACGATCTCGTTTTGTCTTGCCGTCAATTCCTTCTTCATAGTGAACTCCGTTTTGTCTGCCGTTACTTAGTAAACGCTTACTAAATATACGCTCAAAATGAAAATTGTCAAGGAAAAATAAGAAAAAACATAAGTTTTTATTCTTCATTTTTTATATATTAAAAAATAATTATGCTTGACTTTTATTCTTTTTGTAATATATTATACTCTGTTTCTCAAAAATCCAACAGGGGATAACCATGAAAATCAAAGCAGTCAAGTTTTTTGAAAACGGCTTCATGACACAGCCGTTCGCCCTCGGCGGTGAGGATGGGATGGACAAGTTCGACGCATCCGTGCGCTATCGCTCCTGCCTCCAGAACTACGTGATCGACATCGGAAAGGAAGTCATTCTGGTGGACACCGGGCTGCCTTCGGATTTTCCCGCACCCGCCGCCACGCCCGACGCAACCATTTACCTGGGCACACCCATCAAGGAATATGTGGATGCTCTGGCCGACCTGGGATATAAGCCGGAACAGGTCTCGAAGATCCTCATCACCCACAAACACGCCGACCATACCGGCAGGCTCTCCGCTTTTCCGAGCGCAACGATCTACGCCAGTCGGGAGGAATGTGCCGCGGACGAACTGAAGGATCTCCCGAACGTTACGCCCGTTGATTTCACCGACGGCGCATATTACAACTTCCCCGAGAGTCAGAAAATCGCCGACGGCGTCACCTACATCAAGGGCAAG
>JAZUCR010000828.1:0-3290 GCA_045639225.1 Victivallales bacterium | reverse complement strand
GGCACCATCGCCAAGTCCGGCACCAAGGCGTTCATCGAGGCCATGAAGAAGAAAGACGAGGCCAAAGCCAACGATCTGGAACTGATCGGCCAGTTCGGCGTCGGGTTCTATTCCGCGTTCATGGCGGCTTCGCAGGCCGAGATCATCACGAAGAAAGCCGGCTCCGATCAGGCGTGGAAATGGATCTCCGAAGGCAAGGATACCTACTCGATCGAGGAAGCCGAACGCGACGACCAGGGCACGACCATCATCCTGCATCTGAAGGATGACGCCAAATCCTATCTGGAATACTGGACCATCTCTTCCATCATCCGCAAATATTCCGACTTCATCGAATATCCGATCAAGATGAAGCACACCGTCAAGAAGGATGACAAGGACGTCGAGGAAGATTCCACCCTCAATACGATGAAAGCGATCTGGCTGCGGAGCGAATCCGAAGTCAAGGACGAGGAATACAAGAGCTTCTACCAGCATCTCGGCCAGTACGGCGACCCGCTGAAGCGGATCGTCTACAGCGCCGAGGGCACTTCCGAATTCAAGGCGCTGCTGTTCATTCCGGAACATGCGCCGTTCGATTTTCAGTTCACCGACCGCCGCACCAATTCCCTGCAGCTGTACGTGCGCAGGGTGTTCATCACGGACAACTGTCCCGCGCTGCTGCCGGATTATCTGCGGTTCGTCTCCGGCGTGGTCGATTCGAGCGATCTGCCGCTGAACCTTTCCCGCGAAATGCTGCAGGACAATCCGCAGGTCCACAAGATCAGCGTCAACCTGACCAAACGCATTCTCAATGAACTGACCAAGATGCTGGAAAACGACCGCGAACGCTATGAGAAGTTCTATAAGGAATTCGGCCGTCTCATCAAGGAAGGCGTGCATACGGATTACGCCAACCGCGAAAAGTTGCAAAACCTGCTGCTTTTCGAAACGATGAACAATCCGGCCGGCAAGCTGGTCACGCTCAAGGAATACCGCAACGCCATGCCCGCGCTCCAGCAGGACATCTATTACCTGTCCGGTGACAGCCGCGCCGCTCTGGAAAATTCCCCGCACCTCGAGATCCTGCGCAAACAGAATTACGATGTGCTGTTCATGACCGATCCGATCGACGAATTCGTGGTTTCCGGCATTCCGGAATATGAATCCAAGAAACTCAAATCGGTCAACAAGGGCGAAGTCAAGTTCGATGAATCGATCCAGAAGGAACTGGAAGAGAAGACCAAAAAGGCCGCCGATGACAACAAATCGCTGGTCGAAGCCATCAAGAAGGCCTTGGGCGACAAGGTCAAGGATGTGACCTTCTCCAGCCGTCTGACCGAAAGCGCCTGCTGCCTGGTCGGCGGCGATGCCGATCCGAGCGCTTATATGCAGCGGGTCCTGAAAGCGTTCAACCGGGATACCCCGAATGTGGCCCGCACGCTGGAACTCAATCCGGACCATCCGCTGGTGGCGGCCATGAAGCGGCTGTTCGAAAAGACTCCGGACAGTCCGAAACTGACTGAATTTTCGGAGATGCTTTACGATCAGGCCCTGCTGGCGGAAGGCAGTCCGCTGCCCGATCCGCTGCTCTTTGCCAAACGGACCGCCGCCCTGATGACTTTCAGCGCCGAAAAAGAGGCAGCTGAATAATGGCTGACTACTACGAAATCCTGGAAGTTACGCGCGAAGCAACCGATACGGAGATCAAGAAATCCTACCGCCGTCTGGCTGTGAAATACCACCCGGACAAAAATCCGGGCAACGCCGAGGCGGAGGAAAAGTTCAAACAGATCTCGCAGGCCTACTCGGTCCTGAGCGATCCGCAGAAACGTCAGATGTATGACCAATACGGCGAAGAAGCCTTCGCCCATGGCGGACCCGGCGGGGGCGGAGCCGGATTCGATCCGTTCGACCTCTTCCGCGAAGCTTTCGGCGGGGGAGGCGGCGGAGGCGGGATCTTCGATTCCTTCTTCGGCGGCGGACGGCGTGATCCCAATGCGCCCGCCGACGGTTCCGATCTCCGCTATGATCTGGAGATCGAATTCGAGGAGGCTGTTTTCGGCGCCGACCGCAAAATCGAATTCTCACGTCTGGCCGAATGTTCCGAATGTCACGGGTCCGGCTGCGAAGTCGGCACCAGCAAAAAGAGCTGCCCGCGCTGTCACGGCCGCGGACAGGTTTCCATTTCCCAGGGTTTCTTCTCCATCTCGCAGGAATGTCCGAACTGTCACGGCGCCGGCCAGATCGCGGAAAAGCCATGCAAAAAATGCCGCGGACAGGGTCTCCAGCAGGTCAAGCGCACGGTGACGCTCCATATTCCGCCGGGCGTGGATACCGGGACTCGGATCCGGGTTTCCGGGGAAGGTGAGCCGGGCATGCGCGGCGGCGCCAACGGCGACCTGTATGTCATCATGCATGTGCGCGAACATAACCTTTTCAAACGCAGCGGCACCACCGTTTTCTGCGAAGTTCCGATCGACTTCACCACCGCCGCTCTCGGCGGCGAAATCGAGATCCCCACGGTCACCGGCAAGGCAACCTTGAAGATCCCTGCCGGTACACAGACCGGCGACAAATTCCTGGTCCGCGGCAAGGGTATGCCTTCGCTTCGCGGCGGCACCCGCGGCGATCAGCAGATTCAGGTGTTCGTCGAGGTCCCCCGCAACTTGACCGCAGCACAGAAAGAAGCGCTCCGCCATTTTGACGAACTCCTTAACGGGACCGATCAGAAAGGCAAAAAGCCGCTTCAGGAAAGCTTCTTCGAAAAGGCTAAAAAGTTCTTCCAGTTGTAAAATCAGCAGGATTTCCGGACTCTCGTGCCCGATGGACGAGATGGACACTGCGTGATCCGGAGATTTCACACCATGACTTGACTTCCGCGATTTACGGACCTGACGGACTGGACGGACCTGACAGACCCGGCTTCGCCTGAAGGCTCCGCCGTGGCAAGCGGCGCGGAAACCGGACTAGCGGCACGAGATGACAGGGCTTTCCTATCTCCTATTTCCTATTTCATATTTCCCTCTCGCCCCATGCTGTTTATCGCGCGATTGTCCGTCAGGTCCGTTCTGTCCGTAAGGTCCGTTCAGTTCGCGTAACCCCCGGCATCCCGCCCATGTCTTTTTTCCGGCTCCGCCGCATAACTATTCCTTCCTTGCGGCGATTTATCCGCAGTAGCACGGAGTGCGGAGGTGAAAGCCGATACTTCTTGCTTGTAGTGAGCGCAGCGAACTGTCTTTTTTCTTATAGTGAGCGCAGCGCAGGGTCCTCATATCATCCTTGCGGCGAAGCCGATACTTGAGACTTGA
>JAZUCR010000827.1:0-7354 GCA_045639225.1 Victivallales bacterium | reverse complement strand
GGCCGAATTTGCAAACCAGTGGATGTTGAATATCAACTGCCAGCAGCAATTGGGAGTCGAAGTATGAAAACGTTTAAGGAATGGGCAGCGTGCTTCCGGCATCTCGACATTTACCTCAAACCCGGAGATGAAATCGACCGTGAAATGGTGAGATATTTCAATAAAAATGCTTTGCAGGGCACAAGAAAATCCGGTTTCATCCAGTTCCGGGAACCTGTTGAAAATTTCATGAATGCCAAACAGGAAATCCGCACTACCCATGCCACTATCCAGCAAAAAGACGGACAATGGATTTATGCCGGGCTTTGTTTCCCCGGTAAAGCAAAACCGGCAAGCCATCATATCTTCGTCAGAGAAACATTCCGGAAAACTGATTTCGGCATGACTTTTTACAAAAATATCAGTTTTCCTATAACGTATGTGAAGCATCGGGATCATTGGTACAGCACTCTTTCAGGAAAAATCGATGGGATTGTGCGATCCGGCCTCATAATCCATATTATGGATAAAAACGGGCGGGAACTCTCCTCCGAAAAGACCATTCCATGGGATGAGTAAAAATCTTCAAAACCGCCACGGCATGGGTACGGCCATGTGTTCCGATCTTCCATCCGTACAATATCAATGATCGGAAACGCCCCCTCAGCGGAAATGATGCCGCCGCTGTTGAATCTCCGGCATCCCGGAAGTCTGCGGATCAGCCTCATGACCTGATGCCGTTGAAGGATAAAAACCTTCCTTCCGGCCTTTTAACATTAACACAACAATTTAACCAATACGGGGAAAATGAAAAAATACATGGAAATTGTGTTTATCCAGAATGAAGAAGCGGAAACACCGCTGAAAATTTTGGAGGAACAAGGCGAAAATGCCGCGATGAACTATCTGCGCCAGTGGGATTATGGCGATGACAACGGTGAGATTTACGACCGGAATCCGGGCGGCAGCGGTGATTCCGTTTACCGGAAGGGAAACTATGTCATGACATACAACACATCATTGGGGTATGTCGGACTTTGCAAAATCATTGATGAGGAGGAACAGAAATGAGCTGGGGATGGGTGTCATGCGGATTATTCGTAAACTGTCAAAATAAAGAACAGGAAGATGCCGTGTCAAACAAGTTTGATCGGGAGATACTGCCCGGAGGAACCTTTACTCTTTGGAAATCAGAACATGAGCCTTTGAAAATTTATATTGATTTGGTCGATAACGATGTCTCTTTTGGCTTCGATGAAGAAGTAATTGCGTTGTTTGATTGGTTTCGGGAAAATTTTTCTCTGTCCGTGGAGGGAGGTTGGCGTTTTGAAGGAGACGATGGACACTGGCGCTGTGAAGTCAAAGACGGGAAAGTGATTGATGCTTATCTGGACTGGCTTTCTGAATACACCGTCGAGCAAATCAATGAACTGCGCAAACACGCGGAAGAGAAATATAAATCGAGCTTGGAAGGATGAATCTTTTACATTGCAGCTCTTCATGGCGGGCTGAACGCCCGCCTTTCGTTTTTCATGTTTTGTCCCCGCCGCGGGCGAAGGACAAAACATAGGAGGTCCACATGAATGAAGCAAAAAATGGAATGATTATCTGCCGCGCAAAAGAAAACACATTCCTCTTTGTGATCCGAAGCATTTGGAATACTTTGTGGTATGCTGTCGGAACAATGCTGAGTATTGGTCTGGGTACTCTCCTGGCATCTGGTCTTTCCGGAATCCTCTGGAATAACGGACAAATGGATACCGGGATTCTGAACCTGGGATTGGGGCTGATCCCGTTGCTGATCGGGATTCGGATTATCCATATCATATTTTTGCGAAAAAATCAATACTACATCATTTCCAAGCAAAATGTTTCCAGCGAAGGCGGATTCCTGACTCGATTCAAACAGACATTGCACATGGATGAAATTCAAAGCGTCAGTTATACCCGGACACTGATCCAGCAGATTTTCGGCTGTGGCGACATCGTCATCAGTTCCGCCGCAGCCAGCCGCGGCACAATGGTCCTGAAAAACATCGACCACGTTAAAAAGATAACCGATCTGCTTATTTCCAATTCCAGGCATTCACGGTGATCGTGCTTTCCAATTTTTTCCTGTATTTCTTTCGGTAAAAGGGAAAAAATCAAGTCCTGCTACAAATCAAGGGAGTCGACAGAATGCCGTCAATTTGTAACATAAACTCGAATAGCTGGTTTATTGACTTTTCGAGCATAAGCCAGCGTGTTTTTCATTCCGTGGGACTTGCCATCCCACACCGTCAGCAGAATATCGCAGCTATCCACAATCTGCTGATTCCGTTCCAGAAATGCTTGCCCTGACAATGCTTTTTGTCAAAAAATGTCGGTTTAACTTGATTTTTGTCTTGTTTCATGCTATGTTGTTTTATGTGCTTTGCAAAAGGGAGATGAAGTATGGGAAAATACGCTGAAAGTGAGTCGGAATCTCTGGAATTCAAGAGAGAGTATTCAGACACAATATGCAAAGAAATCGTATCTTTTCTAAATGCCGATGGCGGCGATATTGTGTTAGGCGTTGCCAACGATGGAACAATCGTCGGTTTGGATAAAATTGATGCGACGATGCGGAAGATATCAGATATAATTACAACTCAGATCGAACCCAATCCACAAGCAATTGTTTCCTCGGAACTACGATGTGATGAAGGGAAAACCATACTGATACTGCATGTTCCCAAAGGGACAAAACCTATTTATTGTCAAAAGCGATATGGATTTTCCTCTTCGGGCTGTCCTATCCGAATCGGCACAACTTGCCGTGAAATGACGCCGGAGCAAATCAAGTCGCGTTACGAACGGAATTTCACCGATACAGATTACATGGTTCGCACGCCGACCCATTATGGTGCCATTTCCTTTCGGACGCTGAAAATATATTATGCGGAAAAGGGTTTTCATTTAGACGAGAAATCATTTGAAGTAAATCTCGGTCTCAAAACTCCTGACGGGAAGTATAATCTTTTGGCGGAACTCATGTCTGACCGGAATACGGTGCCGTTGATTGTTGTCAAATTCAATGGACGCGACAAATCTTCGGTTTCCGAACGCAGCGATTATGGTTCTCAATGTCTGCTTTTTGCTTTTGAACAGATAAGAAACCGGCTGGCAGCTGAAAATATTCGCATTACTGACACATCCACCCGGCCCCGCAGCGATAAATCCCTTTTCGATCTTGATTGCGTAAACGAGGCTGTCATCAATGCTCTTGTCCACAATGACTGGGCATTGTCACAACCGCTTATATCCTTGTTTGAAGATCGGCTGGAGATTCTGTCCCATGGCGGGTTGCCGAAAGGTGAAACAAGAGAGATGTTTTTTCAAGGCATCAGCCGCCCGCGAAATGATATGCTGATGAGAATTTTTCTGAATATGGAACTCACGGAACATACAGGGCATGGAGTTCCGACCATCGTATCCAAATACGGCAAAGGAGTATTCCAAATAGACGAAGGATATATCAATGTCGTAATTCCATTTGATGCCGAAGTGCTCCGGAAAGGCAAAAGCACTGTCGGGATAAATGTCGGGATAAATGTCGGGATAAACAAGATGCAAAGGCAGGTATTGGGGCTTTTGCTTGAAGATGGGGCGCAAAGTGCAGTTGTCATCGCAAATAGACTCAATGTGTCGGCTCGAACCGTGGAACGTGCTCTGACCGCACTGCAAAAGGCAAATCTCATTCTTCGTTCCGGTTCGCGGAAAAAAGGCAGATGGATCGTTACTCGAGCAGAATAACCATGTCGATTAGAAAAATCCTGACACTGGAGGAATCAGCGCTTGGGAAGCGATGCGGTCAAAAGCCGCGTCCATAGCCGAAGCGATTGCGGAAAGCAGACTGAATCTGGCGCATATCGGACGGAATGCTTTCAATTTATAACATGAATCAGAAACGCTGGTTTATTGATTCTTAGAGCGTAAGCCAGCGTGTTTTTCGTTCCATGGGACTTCCCGTCCCAGATTGCCAGCAGAATATCGCAGTTGTCCACGATCTGCCGGTTCCGTTCCTGAAATGCTTTCAGAACCAGTTTCCCCGGAAACTTCTTCCGGTCGGGGAGGAACTGAAGATTCCGGATTCCCGCTGATTCAGCGGTCTGGAAAGCCAGCGTGTCAATTCCCCTGGCTCCGCCGGTAATAACCATTGTGATTTTCCTGCGCCCCAGACCATGCTTCAGGCAAAATGAGCGGAAGTCCTTGTCCTGCATCGTAAAGTATGGGATGAAATCAAATTTTGTAATAGTCCGACTGCCGGTAATTCCAAGTTTCATAAAGAGGCGCCCCAATCACCCCGTTGTAAGGCACCACCACGCGCCCGTCTCTGGAAGTGAAAGGGGCGCCAGCACTATACATCAATACAACAGCGCTCCCTTTCAACAATACTCCAGAGACTAAAAAATGGTGGTTTTTACAACGGAGTTTGCTGAAAAGTCTTCGATTGACTAATCAAATTTTATGGTAAAAAAACGATGTTCGTTATCATTCCTTCCGTTAGGTTCCTGATTTTCAATATTTCATCCGTAATATACCAACATAAATCTGGATTTTCAACTTAAAAAAGCGTTTTTCCGGCTCTTTTCGGGTTGCCGAAATGCGGACTTCGCGGAATTTTCCGCTTGTCCTGCCTCCGGCAATGAAGCGATTTTCAAATATCCATTCCGCGGGATTTCTTTTTGGGGTGCTCCGGTTCGGGAATTTCTTCCAGTTCGGGACGTGCTTTTGACTGTTCATGTTCCCTCTGATCCTGTTCCACTTGTTCAGGCATGGCTTGTTCCGGTAATGACGGCGAGAGTTCCTGATCCACAGAAATTTCTTTTTCGGCTTCCTTTTGCCGTTCATTCTTTGTATGTTCAGCCAGCCATGCCAAGGCATCCATGCCGGGATTGCTGGGCATTCCACGCTCTTGTGGGCGTTCCGGTTCTCTTTTTACCGGCATCTTCCTGAGAACTTGTTCCAGTAATGACGGCGAGGTATCCCGGTCTGCGGATGTTTCATTTTGGGCTTCAATTGCACGTTCCAACCGTTTTTGTTCAGCCATCCATGCAAAGGCACCCACGTGCAGATTGCTGGACGTTTTACGCTCTGTCTTACGTCCTGGATCTTCAGTCTTTTCAGAAATAATGGAAAGGGGATGGTCCTGTTCAATTTCAAAGGGCGTTTTCTCCGTAATCGGTCCTGTCGGATATTTTGCGGCACGGCTGCGCCGGACAATCCGCCGGTTCCGGAACTCCAGAACTCTTTGGGCCAGAGTTTTCAAACTGTTGGCAAATCGTTTCAAACGTTCCCCAATACTCTTGTAATCGATATCGGGCAGCAGTTTTGCTTTCCGGTTCCGGGCATCTTCCGACAAGGGCAACAGACATCCCGGAGCGATTTGCCCCTTGGCTACCAAATCGTGTACACTGAGCCGGTCCCCATGACGGAACTGCAACTGTCGTTTCAGGAACTCTTTTTCGGGACAATGCAGCACCATGTTTTGACGTCCGCGGCTTAATGCAACATAAAATGTTTTACGGTCCAAAGTCTGGGCGGCAGCGACCACGTTTTCCGCCGTCCGCCCCTGGGATTTGTGCGAAGTTGTCGCCCAGCCGTATTGGAATGCCGCAAAATTATCAGGCAGATCAATCAATTCCCGTGGCGAACCATCGGCATACAGCAGCCATGCCTTGCGCGGATCGTCGGTCATCCTTGCCAGACTGCCGTTGTATATCTTCCGTTCCCGGATATTGACGTTGAACTGGATCAGATCGCCGCTGCACAGTTCCTTTTCATGAAGTTCCCCGACCTCGATGAAATCCGCCGCGCTTTTCGGTTTCAGACATTTTCCCGAATCCAGCCAGATCCAATCACCCTCGGTCCGCACGACTTTCGCCGTTTCTCCGGCATTGCCGATGTCTTTCAGGTTGCGGATAAATGCAATCGTCGTTCCTGGCACATAATTCCTGACATTCCGGACCCAGCTTTTGGGTTTGTTCCAGCCTCGGAACATTTCAATTTGCCGCCCCGATTCCGCGATACAGCCGGCCGCTTTGAGCCTTTCGCGCACAGCATCCGTCAGACGGTCCTTCTCGTCATGCGTCGGCGTTACCAGAATCGCACGGTCAATGTATTTCCCGTTTTCGGTGAATTTCATATAACTGTCCGCCGCCTGCTGCAAATAGTCCGCTTTGCCTTCCTGAATAAACCCGTTCCGGTCGAAACGGTCGAACGCCTCCTCGAACCGTCCCAACGCACATTCCGTAATTCCTCGCCGGTATTCCTCCTGCTGCTGACGATAGATCTCCGTCAGGGAGAATTTCTCAATCTTTGAATGGTCCTCCAATAAGCGGAAAAAATCTCCGGATTCCACCGCCGTATGCTGCCTGGCATCGCCAACGAACAATACCCGGTAATTATTCTGTTGCGCCGTGTTGATGATTCCCACACCCTCCCGCAGCGAGTTCAAACCGGATTCATCAATAATCACATAACTTCCTTCAGGCGGCTTGTGTTTCGACAGCAGGAAAGAAGCCACCGTCTGGGACTGTTCAAAACCTTCCTGTTTCAGCACGTCCGTCGCGGAATTGGTCGGAGCAATCAGATAAATGCTGTTGATCCCGCCGCTTTGCAGGCCCCGGCAGAACTCCTGCAGTGTGGAAGTTTTACCCGAACCGGCCACTCCTCGAAACAGGTTGAATTGGTCCGGACTGTTCAACAGTTTACGGATCAAATCCCCCTGCGTTTTCCGGTTTTCTTCCCCTGGAAACGGCTGAAAATCCGGCGACGGAGGACTGAACTTCGCTTTGCATTCCTCCACTGATTTCACCGCATATATTTCCTGTTCGATCACGATCTCAGGCGACACCCAGGGATTTACTTCCAGCCCGCCCAGATCGCACAGTTCCGGGATTTCCTTTGCAGCTTTTTTCAGAGTCTGCAGATCCGTTTGACCCAGATTCTGATTCATTGCTTCGGCTAATACTTTATCCAGTTTCACCACACTTTCACGCTCGAATATCAGCGGAAGCGTATCCAGAATCATCTGCTTTGCCGCCTCCAGATTATTTTCATCCGGCAATATTCGGATTTTCTGATGCGCCTCCCGCGCCAGCGAACGCAGCTCCTCCCGTTCCTTTTCGGACATTTCCATCAGTTGATGACTCCGGACCGCATCTCTGTTAGAATGCTGCATCTTCCTGTTCCGGGTCGAGATCGAAAGGAAATTATTCTCCGACAATGTCGGCTTGCGCCCGTGTTCCGCTATGAATTTCGCTTCTTCTTCCTCAATCTGATGCCGACGTTTGGAAAAACGTTCCATCAGTTCCTCGGAAACACCCTTGATATCCTGCCAGGTGATATTCCC
>JAZUCR010000826.1:0-2987 GCA_045639225.1 Victivallales bacterium | reverse complement strand
GAACATGCCGTCGTCATCGGTCAGGGCATGATCGGTTCTTTCGTGGCCGAATTCCTGCGTGTGAAAGGATGCCTCGTCACCGTCTGCGATATTTCCGCCGAACGCCTCGCCGTCAGCCGCGAGGCCGGATTCACCACGGTCGAACTGAACGGCGACGACGCCGTGGCCCAGCTGCTCACTCACGGCTGCAACGGTTTCGACATCGTGGCCGAATGTTCCGGCAGTACCGGCGGTTTCAAGACCGCCGTCCAGCTCATCCGCCAGGATTCTTTCGGAGAACGGATGCGCCGCATCAGGAAAGACTGGCCAAGGCTTCTGCTTCAGGCCAATTACGTCGATGAGATACCCGTCAACCCCTGCTGGTTCTTCAAGGGCGAAGGCGTGATCCTGCTGACCCCGGCCGACCGGACTCCGGATGACCGCCGTCAGGTCGCCGGATTGATCAGTTCCGGCCGATGGGATCCGTCTCCCTATCTGAAAAATGTTTTCACCCCGGCGGAAATGCCGGATGCCTACCGCAAACTGCAGAAACGGGAAATTTCTTCCGTGATCTGTCAATGGAGGGATTTATGAAAAATAAACTCGGTGTTGCCGATTACGGCATGGATGTCTGGTTCGGCGGAAATCTGAATCTGGAACAGCGGCTGCTTCTGCTCAGGGACTGCGGCATCGGTGGGATCGAATGGCTGAAGGGCGTCGATATGGCCGAGGCGGTCCAGAATGCCGCTCTATTCCATCGTCTGGGCATGGATTTCGCATCCTGCAGCATGAGTTCCCCCGAACTCACCATGAAATGCGCCTGCGCCTTCGGGAAGGAATATGTCTGGATCATGACGCCGTCCCGCCGGAACATCCCCTTTGAAACTTATTGCCGTCAGGCCAATGCGTATGTCGAGGCGGCGGCTTATTACGGACTCAAAGCCGCTCTGCACAACCATCTCGGCACCCGCGTGGAATCTCCGCAGGAACTGGATGATTTCATGGCTGCGGTTCCCGGCGCGGCCCTGCTGCTGGATACCGCCCATCTCCATGCCGCCGGAGGCGACTGCGTGGAAACGGTCCGCAAATACCACGACCGGCTGGCCACGGTCCATTTCAAGGATTACTTCATCAAAGACGCCGGCGTCGGACTGGACAACTGGCCTGCACGTCTGCGCTTCTGCGAACTCGACGGCGGCAATGCCGGGATGGATTTCGCTCCGATCGTCCGCGAACTCCGCGATCACAACTATGACAAATGGGTGCTGATCGAACACGACACGCATCTGCGCGAACCGGCAATCGACCTGAAGAAAAGCGCGGACATTCTCAAGGAATTGTTTCAATAATCAGGAGGAAGCGTAATGACTCTGAAGGACAGAACCGAAATTCCGCTGTGGTGCGGGACGCCCCCCGCGGGGGAAAGCGACCCGGAACAGATTCCAACCATTACCCCGTTTGCACCGCTGGTCTGGAAGAAAAACCACCGGGCTCTGGTGATTTTCCCCGGCGGAGCTTACTGCAATCATGATCGCGATGAAGGTCCCGGTCTGGCCGAATTTTTTTCGGAACAGGGATATTACTGCTTCGTGGTGAAATACCGGGTAAGCCATATCCGTGACCACGGCGGCTGCCACCATCCCGCCCCGATTTCCGATGCCGCAAGGGCGGTCCGTCTGGTGCGTTCCTGGGCGGCCGAACTGGATTTCCATCCCGGCCGCATCGGCGTGCTCGGTTCCTCCGCAGGCGGACATCTGGCAGCCTGCGTTTCGGTCCTGCCGGAACTGGGGCTGGTTCTGCCGGAGGAAGGCGAAACCGCCAAAATCTCCTCCCGTCCCGATTTCAGCATTCTCTGTTATCCGGTGATCACCACGGGCGAATATGCCCACCGATATTCCATCAACAATCTGCTGGGCGAACATTTCGATCCCGCCGATGTGGAAAAACTTTCGCTGGAAAAGAGCGTCAACGCCAACACCCCGCCGACCTTCCTGTATCATCGGCTGGGCGATACTTTCGTCCCCTGTGAAAACAGCCTCCTGTATGCCATGTCATTGCGGAAATCCGGGGTGCCGTTCGAACTGCATATTTATGAAAAAGGCAACCACGGCGGCGCCCGTTTTCATGACCATCCCTGGGTCGCGGAAGCCCTGCGCTGGGTCGATACGCTGTTATGAAATTTGAACCGGATCAATGACCGTAAAACAATAACTGAAAAAAGAAAGGATGTAAACCATGCTGAAATCAAACCATTTTAACATCTCATCCCTGAAGCGTAAAACGGCAAGCCATTTTACGCTGATAGAACTCCTCGTTGTGATTGCCATCATCGCGATTCTGGCGGGAATGCTCCTGCCGGCCTTGAACAAGGCGCGGGACCGGGCCAAATCCATTGCATGTGTCAGCAATCTGAAATCCATCGGATCGCTGATCCAGATGTACGGCAATGATTATGGGTATATCCTTCCATACAAAGAGAAACAGGGAGCAGTCTGGGGGGAACAATTCTGGGATTCGATTCTGTGCAGGGAAAACAATCTGAAAATCAACTTGTCCGAACGGGCTGCGAGAGAAAAGAGTATTTTCCATTGTCCGATGATTAATTATGAAGTAAGATGGTGTTATGGAGTTAACGGGATTGTTTTCGGAGATATTGTGGACACTGCCGATACAACGGCGGTCAAGAAGATATCGGTCATCTTGCATCCCGAAACTTTATGGTCCATGTCAGACCGATGGGGAACGAACGACGCGGGGTCCGCGATATTTGGAAAAAAGTGGCCCTCCTACCGGCACAATGGCGGGGATCTTCGCGGCATCCCGCAGAACTCTTCGATCGCGACGCCCATCAACAGCAGCCGGAAGACGCACAGCTATTACTATGATCATCCACTGCTGTCCGGTAAAAAATCAGCAGAAAAAATCTCCAAAAAGATCGGGCTGATCGGGTAAATTCCAGTCTGGAGGTTTCAGAATTGTTTTTCTAGTCCATGATAAGACCTCAAGCA
>JAZUCR010000825.1:0-5961 GCA_045639225.1 Victivallales bacterium | reverse complement strand
GGAAGACTGGGTGGAACGCCATATGCTTCCGCGCAAGGTCCGCAAGCTGACCGCCCGGATCGAAAAACTCGAAGCTCTGCTCGCCGAACTGCAGCAGAAAAAAGCCGAATAAAGATCATGCTGCATGAATTGACGACCCGGGATTATCCGGCAGCCATGACCATTGCCGGCAGCGACAGCGGCGGCGGTGCGGGGATCCAGGCCGACCTCCGTACCTTCAGTTATTTCCGCGTGTTCGGGTGCTCCGCGATCACTGCCGTGACCTTCCAGAATCCGCTGGAAGTCACCGGGATCGAACCGGTTTCGCCCGAGGGCGTGAAAGCCCAGATCGAAACCGTCCGCAAAGCGATCGATCTCAAAGCCGCCAAGACCGGGATGCTGTTTTCCGCGGGGATCATCGAAGCGGCGGCGGATGCCATGCGGGATTTTACCGGACCACTGGTCGTCGATCCGGTCATGATCTCGACCAGCGGGAAAAAACTGCTTCAGGACGATGCGATCGACGCGATGCGGAAAAAAATGCTGCCCATCGCCTCCTGGATCACGCCGAATCTGCCGGAAGCGGAAGCACTGACCGGACATCCGATCAAATCCGCCGCCGATGCAGTTGCCGCCGCGCGCGAATGTGCAGAAAAATGGGGGTGTTCGGTGATTATCAAAGGCGGACATGCCGAAGGAACTGAAGCTGCCGATGTCGCAATGCATCAAGGGCGGTGCGTTTTGCTGAGTGCACCGCGCGTGCCGGTGGCGGGCAATTCCGATCACGGAACCGGCTGCACGTTCAGTGCGGCGCTGACCGCGCTGCTGGCACAGGGGATCGACTGGCTTGATGCGCTGATCCGGGCAAAAGCCTTTGTGCTGGCCTCGCTGACCCGTCCGGTCAGACTATCGGAGCGGGCCGCCGGAATGTTTCCGCCCGAGGATGCACTCGATAATTACAGTAAACAGATCGTCTGCCGGGAGCTTGAACCATGAAATCAGAAAATTGGCTCGTCCGCCGACTGAAAGCGGCCGCTTCCGGAAGAAAACTGTTTTCCATCTTTATCCCGGTCCTGTTGTGGGGCGATCTCTTCGAGGCGCAGGGAGCGGACAACCGCCGGGTGTACCGTCCGACCGCGGCACAGCTCCGGGTCCAACAGCAGCAGCGGGAACGTGAGGCCAGGATCCAGGCGATCCGGAAGCAGCAGAAAGCGGCCGGAGTCCAGGCCCGGGCAGTCCAGCAGAATGTCAAACCGGCCGTGCAGCCTGCTCGTCAAGTTCAGCCGGTCCGTCCGGTCCCGGTCCAGCCGGTTCAGCAGGTGAGAATCCGGTATATCTGGTTCAAGGGGTCGCGTTTCGCGCTGGTGCAGGACATTGCCAATTATTACGGCATGAGCATCATTTATTCCCGGGGCGGCATGGTTCTGAGAAGCCGCCGGGACTCCATAACGCTCCAGTATGACAAACGGCTGGCGGTGATCAACCGGGTTTCGGTTTACCTGACCCATCCGCCGGTATTGCGGGGCGCGCTGGTGTATCTGGACGAAAAAGATTTTCTGCTGGCGGTCGATCCGGTGATCCGGAATGCGCCGCTGTGGAAACATCCGGTCAAAACGATTCTGATCGATCCGGGACACGGCGGCAAGGACCAGGGTGCCCCCGGAGTCAGGGGGCTGCTGGAGAAAAATATCACCCTCACGCTGGGACATAAGGTAGCGGCGCTCCTGCGGAAATGCGGCTACCGCGTATTCATGACCCGGATTGCCGACAGCAATCTGACGCTGCAGCAGCGGGTGCTCATGTGCGAAAAACTGAAACCGGATCTCTACATTTCCATCCACTGCAATGCGGTCGGGAACCGCCGGACCATGGGGATCGAGACTTATGCCGCCACGCCGCAAGGCGCCGCTTCCACCAGCGATTCCAAGCCCGTCCGGGAGGCCAGTGCCGGCAATTCCTTCAACCGGAACAATTA
This sequence comes from Victivallales bacterium, assembly GCA_045639225.1. Lineage (GTDB taxonomy): Bacteria > Verrucomicrobiota > Lentisphaeria > Victivallales > UBA1829 > SIG94. The sequence goes on along the minus strand of JAZUCR010000825.1, from coordinate 4,007 downwards.
CCGTCTGGCGTATGAAGTGCATAAAAACCTGCTTGCGTTCACCAGTGCGCCGGACCGCGGGGTGCGTCACGCCCGGTTCTTTGTCATCCGCAACGCTGTCTGTCCCGCGATCCTGATCGAAACCGGATTCGTGACTCATCCCCAGGAAGGTCTGCTGCTGAATAACCCGACGTATCAGGAAAAACTGGTCAACGGGATCGTCAGCGGCATTATGGCTTACACCAAGGCATCAGTCCCGCCGGGCCGCCGGCTGCCGCCTGCCCAGCAGAAAGCCGGTCCGCCGGTCAGCAAAACGCCTCCGCCGGCGGTAAAACCGGTATCAAAAACCGTTACTCCGACAGCGAAACCGGTCCGGAAAACGGCTGTTCCTGCTGCGAAACCGGCTGGCAAGACAGTTGTTCCCGTAAAGAAAACGAGCAAAAAGACCGATACCGAAAAACCGGTCACTCCGATAAAGAAAACCGGCAAAAAGACCGATGCCGAAAAACCGACCGCTCCGGCAGTGAAACCGACTGGCAAAACGGATGCTCCGACACCTGTTCCGGAAAAGAAAACCGACAGTAAAACGGACGCCGGCAAACCGGTCGCTCCGGCAGTGAAAACGACTGGCAAAACGGACGCTCCGGCAGCTGTTCCGGAAAAGAAAGCCGACACCAAAACAGTTACTCCAACTGTGAAACCGGTCGGAAAAACGGACACTGAAAAGCAGGCTGCTCCGGCAAAGAAAACGTTCAGCAAAACGACTGCTGAAAAGCAGACTGCTCCGGCAAAGAAACCGGTCGGCAAAACGGATGGTGCCGAGCAGGTCACTCCGGCGGCGAAACCCGTCAGCAAACCGGCTGCCGCCGACCCGAAAACTCCTCGCTGAAAGATCTTGCCGGATCCGGCATCGGCGATCAACCGGAAAGGTATTTTTAAATGGCTGAAGTGAAAACCCTGGAAGAACATCGGCAATATGTCGAAGGATTCGCCCGGATCTCGTTTTTCTTTGCCAGGAAATGGCTGAAAGCGAAATTTCCGGAACAGCCGATCGGCGAACTGATCCGCGATCATACCCCCCTGCTCTACCACGGCTTGAATTATCCGCGCGCGGACTGGGCGGAAAATCCGGAATGTCAGGATATTCTGAGCAAGTCGGACCGGCTGGCTGAACTGCCGCCGGAAGAATTCGAAAACGCCATGTGGGAGGAGATCCGGGAGCTCGCCGCCCGGCGGGCGGAACTCAATTACCCGAACGCAGTGGGCGTGAAAGCTCCGGCCTCGTGGAACTGCGGCAGTCTGAAATACGATGTCCCGGCCGAGGCGGCGCTGGAATCCGGACGCGTGGTATTCCACATCGCCAATGCGGTCGGTCCGAAATCCATTTTCGAGGATCCGGAGTATCTGCCGCACTGTTTTCTGCTGCTGATGAAGGAAACGGAGTTCCGGTTCGGCAGCCGTATTCTGGTCTCTTCCACCTGGCTGAACGAACGTGAGGTGTTTCTGAACTGTTTCCCGCAGGAATGGCGCGATAATATGGCGCCGCGTCCGGCGGAACGACCCGTGCCGCCGTGGAATTTCGGTACCTGGGGACAGCTGGTAACCCGGCGCGGCACGATCAATCCCAAGGCGGAACGGTTCGTCAGGGAGAACGGGTATCTGAAATACATCTGCCGTCCGTCGTATTGTTCATTCGAAAGCATGCGCAGACATCTGAAAGAAAAGTTCGGCGTCGGCACGGGGAAATAAGGGAAGCGCTTCCGCTGCAGGCGCGGAAAGCCGGGATCAATTATCTTCCGGAGTTTTTTTCAGCCATTGGCGCGGCGACATGCGGTAGAACCGTTTGAAGGCCCGCGTAAAGGACCCCAGATCGGGAAAACCGCAATAATCGGCCAGTTCTCCGATCCGGAACTGTCCGCCTTTCAGGAGTTCGCCGGCAGTCAGCATCCGCTGTTTCAAAACATATTGCCAGAAAGATTCGCCGTGAAGCTGTTTGAACAAGGCGCGGAAATGCACGTAGGAAAGTCCGGCGTCTTTCGCCAGCCGGGCCGGATCATATTTTTCGAACGGGGCGTTCGTGATCTGTTCCGCCAATGCCCGCAGACCGTGAGGATCGTTCGGATCGGGCTGATTTTCCTGATGCGTCTGCCGGATGATTTCCCGCATCAGCTGCTCGATCAGGAAAACATCATCCGCCGAGGAATCCGGCCGACGCGGATTTTTGAACTTCCGGGCAAAATATTCAAAAACCGGCAGGATGGATCTGGTGTCCTCCAGAGGGATATACGAATCGGGATATGCTTCGGAAAGGGAGTCATAAATCCGTCTGCCCCGTTCTCCGGCGAAATCGATCCAGCAATGTTCATAGCTGATTCCCGGCAGCAGTTCATACTGGAAATATTTGTGGCGGTCCCCGATCCAGAACAGACATGGACCGGTCAGCCGGATCCGGTGGTCCTCCAGCAGCAGGTCGACTTCGCCGTTCAGAATCATTTCCAGCGAAAAACGGTTTTTCCGGCATTCGTTTTTCCGATGCTGTATCTGACAGGGAAATTTGCGTTTGAAGGCGGAAGTGATCTGCAAGTCGCTGAAATATTTGACATTTTTGATGTTCTCTCTCCCGGCGGCAGATGAAATCATCGTTTTTGCTAAATCTTTCATGGTTTATTTCCACTTTCCGGTATTGTAAAATTATTAATCTCACTTATATTTTACTATAACCGAAAAAATTATTTTTGTCAATAAAAAGGATCGAAAAAAATGGAGAAAAAGACATTGGGCGCCGCCGTGGTTGCAGTCAGTGAAGGTGTTCGCCACATCAAGGCATATCAGCGCAGTCAGGACTATCAACTGCTGGCTTTAAGCGATCCGGATCAGGCGCGGATCGAATCCCGGATGAAGGAATGCAGTCTGTCCGGTCTGCGGATCAGCAATGATTACCGCGAAGTGGTGAAAATGGATGATGTGGATGTGGTCTCGGTGACCAGTCCGGATTATTACCATGCGGAACAGTCCATCGCCTTTCTGGAAGCCGGAAAGAATGTGCTCTGCGAAAAACCGATGACGCTGGATCTGGGCGAAGCCGCGGCGATCGCGGAGACGGTCCGCAAAACCGGCAAAGTCTTCATGATCGCGCATCCGACGCGCTACACGCCGGCGTTTATTCTGGCGAAGAAGATGATCGCGCGCGGCGATATCGGCGAACTGTTCATGGCGGAAACCGAGTATGCGCACAATTACCGGCATGTCGGCGGCAAGAACAACTGGCGGAAAGACGCGCGGCGCGATCCGCTGCTGGGCGGCGGCTGCCATGCGGTCGACCTGCTCCGCTGGGCGGTCGATGACCTGCTGGATGAAGCGTTCGCCTACGGCACCAAAAAAGGTCTGGCGGACTGGCCGATCGACTTCGATTCCTATTTCTGTCTGTTCAAATTCAAAAAAGGCGTGATCGGCAAGGTGATGTGTTCGATCGGACTGTCCCGTCCGTATACCATGCGGAGCGTTTTCTACGGGACGAAAGGGACGATCATCTGCGACAATCTGAGTCCGAAGATGCAGCTTTCGAGCGTGCCGTTCTACGATACTCCGGCGGATGCCACGGCGTTCATCGACATCCCGGTGGATGTGAACAATCACAATGTGGAATCGCAGGTGCAGCTGATGGCGGACATTGTGCTGCGCGGGGCGAAGAACACCGCCGATGTGGTGGAAGGCGCCCGGACGGTCGCCGCCTGTGCCGCGGCCATTGAATCGGCGCATTGCGGCAAGCCGGTCAAAGTCCGGAATGATTTTTAATTTTGACCTGGAGGCGTAAGAATGATCAAGGCAGGTTTTTATGAGTGCGACATTACCCCGCCGTATGGGGCGGAATGTCCGGGCGGTTTCCGGAAACGCCGGATCCTGAAGATCAGCGATCCGCAGAAAGTCCGCGCCATGGCGCTTTCCGACGGGTCCGTGAAAGCAGTTCTGATCGGATTCGACAATCTCGGGGTCGGACCGGGTTTCCTCCGGCGGCTGAAAGAGGCGCT
>JAZUCR010000824.1:0-5706 GCA_045639225.1 Victivallales bacterium | reverse complement strand
GATCTGGGAAGACCACGCTCTGGAACTGCTGCAGGACCAGGTGGTCACCTGTCACATCCACGACAACAACGGCTACGGTGGTCTCCACAGCATGCCCTTCGACGGCACCATCGACTGGAGCGAACTGATGCCGAAGCTGGCCGCCTGCCCCCGCATGATCGACTACCAGACGGAAGTCTGCATGAAAGACGGGACCAACTGGGCCGGCAAGCTGCTGGCGCCTCCGGGCGGCTATTCCATCCGCCGTCTCACCGACACGTTCCGCTATCTCGGCTTCTGAACTGTTTGCTCGCTAAAAGAAAAAACTTGCTCCTTGGCGCCCGTGTAACTGGCGATCCTTGTGCCTCCGTATCCACCGCAAACAAATGCGCGGGATCCGCCGCCTTTCGAGCGAAATGATCTCGGGCAAAAACAAAAAACTGTTTTTTTCCGAAATCTCACAATATGAGATTTGCTTTTCGGTCACGGAGTGCTATTATACCTGCATGAAAACTTTGCTGACCGAAAAAATCTTTCAATTGACCGACCTGCTGATCCGGGCGGGGAAACCGATGTCGATCATCGAACTGAGCCGGCAATCCGGCATCGAGCGCAGCGCCTGCTGGCGGATCGTCTCGGACCTCCGCGCACTGGGTTATCTGCGGCAGACCTCCGGACGGAAAATCGAGCCCGGTCTGGGCATGATCTACTGGGGACAGGCGGCGTATTCGCAAACCTTTTTTCCGCGGAAAGCGATGGAAAAGATCGCCGAAACCGCCGGAAAACTCTCGGTCAAGGCGGCGCTGGCAGGGTTGTTTCAGGATCAGCTGGTGTATTTGTACCGGGATGACAGCAGCATCCTGGATTATTTTCATTTTCCGGTTGACAAATCCAACTTGGCCCTATGTATTCTGGTCCGGAAATACGGCGGGGCAAAGGCGTTGAAGATTCTCCGCCGCGCGGCGGGGAAAGGTTTCGATGCGAAATTTTTCCGAGAACGGATCGCGGGGATGGAGAAGAACGGTTATGCGCTGGAACGCAACAGTACCGGCTGCAATATTGCGATCCCGGTGGAACGGGGCGGAGAAATTTTCGGGCTGCCATTCTTCCAGCTGGAGCGCGACGGCCGCCGGATCCCGCATCTGATCGTGCAATGTTCCCTGCTCCGGAACGAGCTGGAAAAAGCCTGAAAAACAGAGCGGGGAAATCTGTCTGCGTTGCGGCGGATTCCGCTTTCACCATTCGGCCCGCAGTCCGAAAAAGCGTCTTTTTTCCAAAAAAAGATTGCATTATGAAATGCTTACATTTATATTAAGCCAGACTGGATTTTCAAAAGGAAAGGGACTGAAATGAAAAAAATCGGATTCATTGATCTCTTTATTGATGAGTGGCATGCGAACAATTATCCGAACTGGTTCCGGACTGCGCCGCGCGCCTCGGAATTCGAACTCGGTTACGCATGGGAAGAAAAACCGCTGGACGGCAGACGTCCGCTGGAAAAATGGTGCGCGGAATTCGATATGATCCCCGCGCGTTCTATCGAAGAAGTCATTGAAAAATCCGATTGTCTCTGTGTGCTGGCACCGGCCAATCCGGAAGTGCATGAACGTCTGGCGAACCTGCCGCTGCAGAGCGGGAAACCGCTGTATATCGACAAGCCGTTTGCGGACAGCAAGGCGGCGGCGGAACGGATCTTCGCGCTCGCGGAAAAACACGGTACGCCGCTGATGTCCTCCTCGGCACTCCGTTACGGCGACGAGCTCATTTCCGGCAAGCTCCAGGCAATGCAGCCGACCTTGTTCAGCACGACCGGCGGCGGCCGTTCGTTCGATGAATACGGTATCCACCAGCTGGAAATGATCGTTTCGGTCATGGGCACGGACGTGCGGGAAATGAAATTGACCGGCGACGAGGAAAAACTGCTGGTCAGCCTGAAATACGGCAGCGGGAATCTGGCGCAGATGGCGTATACGCCCGCCATGCCGTTCACCGTGACCGCCTCGGACGGAAAAGCCACGGTGATTTATCCGGAGATGCATAACACCTTCGAGAATCTGATCGCCGCGATGATGGAATTCTTCGCGACCGGAAAATCCCCCATACCGAAAGAACAGACCATCGGCATCGCCGCCCTGCTGGAACAGAGCGTCGCCCTGCTGCATGGAAACAAATAATCAGGAGCAGAAATCATGAGCAAAGTCAGAATCGGAATCATCGGCTGCGGAGCCATCGGCTCGGTCCACGCCGATGCCTATGCCAAAGTCCCGGAAGCGGAAGTCGTCGCCCTGTGCGATATCCTGCCGGACAAACTCAAAGAGAAAGCGGAACGTCACAAAATCGCCAGGACCTATGACGATTATCATAAGCTGCTGGCCGATCCGGAAATCGACGCGGTGAGCGTCTGCGTGCCCAATCACATGCATGCGCCGATCGCGATCGATGCCTTCAAAGCCGGCAAACATGTTTTTCTGGAAAAACCGATGACGCTGAATGCGGAGATCGGCAAAACCATTCTGGCGGCGCGCGACGCCTCCGGCAAAAAACTGCAGATGGGCATGGTCTGGCGCCAGACCCCGGAAGCGATCGTGGTCAAGGAAGCGATCGACACCGGACGGCTGGGCGAGATCTACCAGATCCGCGTGAAACTGATCCGCCGGCGCGGCATTCCGGGTCTGGGCGGCTGGTTCACCACCAAAGCCCAGTCCGGAGGCGGCGGTCTGATCGATATCGCGGTTCATTTCCTCGATCTTTCCATGTGGATCACCGGCTACTGGGATCCGACCCGGGTCAGCGCCAAAACCTATTCCAAGTTCGGCAGTCCGATGAAAGATTATCACTATGTTTCCATGTGGGCCGGACCGCCGAAGTATGACGGGGTGTTCGATGTCGACGATTATGCCGCCGGACTGGTCCGGTTCGGCAGCAAAGCCACGCTGTCGTTCGAGGTCGCCTGGGCATGCAATGCCGAAGATGAATCCTACATCGAACTGCTGGGCACCAAAGGCGGCGTCAAGGTCGGCACGGACAAGACCATCCTCCGCACCGAAGTGGATGACCGCATGGCAGACATTCAGCTGAATTACGATAAAAACAAAGACCGTTTCGCCGTGGAAATGGAAAAATTCGTGGAAGCGGTCCAGGGCAAGGGCGAAGTCGCCGCCACCGGAGAAGAAGGACTCATGACCATGAAACTGCTGGATGCGATCTACAAGTCCAGCGAACTGGATCAGGAAGTCGAAGTCTGATTCCGCGACAACAGAAACTTCAACCCCGTTTCCGCAGATTTCCGGGAACGGGGTTTTCTTTCGGCAGCCTCACCACGCTTTCATATCCGCATGGAATTCCTGTTTGATCTTTTTCGTCCGATAACGGAACAAATCGGTTTTTGCCGTGACGATGCCCGGAGCATTACGATACTGTCCCGGTGTGAGCTGATATCGTTTCTTGAAGGTACGGTTGAAATACGAAATGTCCATTCCGATTTTTTTGGTGATTTCCCGATTGGAAAGGCGGGTATTCCGCAGCAGATACGTGCAGAAGTCCAGTTTCCTGTTCAGCAGGTATTGACCAGGCGTCATGTTCAGGTATTTCCGGAAAATCCGGTATAAAGTTGCTTGGGAGATCCCGAATACCCGCTGGATGACTTTCAGATTTCCTTTACATTCCAGGCTTTCCGCGTCCAACTGGTTCAGGATGTTTGTGATCAGCGGTGAAAAATCCCGGTTTTCCTCCGTCTGCAATGCGGCTTCCTTTTCCAGTTCATACAGCAGCAGGCGGGGAAAGCTTCGCAGCACCTCTTCCGGACAATGTGCCAAGTAACTGTTTATGATATATTTCGCCAGCTGCAGCAGATTGCTGTCCGGTGCGGCATGACCGGAAAATACCCCTTCGAACCCGGTAAGGTGTTCATCTTTCCGGACACGGTATTCCGGTTCTTCCGGACGGGCATCGTGGAACGTGTTGTAATAAATATTGTCTTCTTCCGGCATGTCGGGGATCACATGGATGCATCCGACACTGAACGGGTTTTCGCTGTCCGGATGGTAGGAGATGGAGTGGTTCCAAGGCAGAAACAGGAAATCTCCCTGCCGGAGCGAATAGTTTTTGCGGTTGACCTTGACGACCCCGGAACCGTAACGGCTCCAAATGAAAAAGCGGCTCTGGACCTTCTTATAGGAAAACGACATTCCGGGAACAAAATCTTTCCAGTTCGCCAGAATGACGATCGCATTCTGCCATTTTCCGTCTTGAAAATTCCTTTTTGAATTGAGATCCATTTGAGAATGTTATCCTTTTTTTGATAATATAGTCCTCAGTTTTCAATATTCAAGAGCTTGTTTTTTTATTGATGCAATTTTATATTAGTTTCGAGAAAAAGCCAATCTGTTAGAAAGGAGGAATGATGAAGAAAAACTGGTATTGGGTCTATCTGGCAATGCCGCTGTTGTTGCTTGCTGATGACGGCGAGGTAATGAAGCTTCGTTGTATTAAATCACCTAATCTGGTTCGTAACGCGGATTTCAGTCAGATCAATGAACACGGTCTGCCGCGAGAATGGTCATTTGACAATTGCTCGAGGTCTCCGCATTTCAAATCGAAGGTTGTCCACGGAAAAACCGGTAATTATCTTGAGGTAAACACTGAATGGATCAAATTCGGCTACTGGGTCCAGAATATTCCGGTGAAAGAAGGCGTTTCCTATTATGTCGGTTGCGAGGTCCAATCGGATGCGCCATCTGTCGCCGTCTGGCTCCAATGCAGGGTGGAGAAAAAAGGCGTCAAAATGAAACCGTCCGACCGAACCTCTCATCTGTTTTTCCGGCATGCCTGCATGGGGGATGACATGCGGGAACAGCTAAAGGATTTTGTCGACGAGGAACTGATCGTCAGCATGAGCGCCAATAATTGGACGCGGCTGAACAAGGAGATCGTTATCCCTGCGGGCCTCGGGATTCGTATCTGTGACCTGCGGATAGGAATTTATGGCGGGCGTGCCGGGCAGGCCCGCTACCGGAATCCGGCTTTCCGCGAATCGAAGTCCCGCCTGGAAGTGGAGATTTCCGGAATCGGTTGGACCCGACTCAGCATCCCTGGAGCCAAACCGGACAGCGTAAAACTGGATTCCTCGGCAAAACAGCAGACCATTTCAGTCATTCTGCCTGTAGCCCTGCGTGTATACAAGGTAGATTTGATCAATCAGAACGGGAGCAAAGTTACGAAGGAGGTCTCAAATGAATAAACTGCTTGCAGTGTTGTTGGCTGGTGTTGGCGGACTCCTGCCAGCAGTCGACCCCTCGCTGGAAATCTATGAGTTCGGGAAAAGCACGCCGGTTATTTCGGCAAAACTCTCCGGGATGCCGCAGAAATTTGTCGGAACCGGCTGGACCTGCGAAGTCAGGAAAAATACAGGACAGATCGCCGGCTGGAATCTGCGTTTCACCAGTCCGAAGCATGATCCCGTCCGTCTCGCGGTCAAATTCACTTCGCCGCTTGATTTCAAGCCTGCACGGTTCTGGGACGGGCAAAAGGAATGGAAAGTTGAAAAACTTCCGCTCGAACGGCGTGAATTTCTGGAAACCTTCCCCATGGCAACGGCGGAAAACGGCAAATCCGGTCGTGCGGTCGGTTTTGCACCGCAAACCACGTCGAGCTGGTTTACCCGCGCACTGACTACCGCCGGACTGGTGCTGGAAACCCGTATCGTCGTTGACGACCGCCGAGTTCAGG